>JAKBXD010000202.1:570-3996 GCA_021840785.1 Pseudomonadota bacterium | reverse complement strand
GAGGAAGACCTTCTAATCCGGTTATTCCACAAGGGAGTCAGGGCTCAATGGTCTGCGGCCGACGTCACTTGGGATGACCCCCTCCTACTTTCGGCTGAACAGGCACGTGCCTTAGCCCGAATCCTTACCCCGGTATATTTGGGAGAGCAGTCCGCAATGATCGGCGCCAGCGTCGTTTTACCACAAATGGCCATGGCAGGCGAAACCACTGCACAAATTTATTTGAGCAGCTTTTTAATGGATGAAGCCCGACACTTTGAAGTATTGACCCGTCTTTATCAAAGGTTGGGTACAGATCCCTTGACCATCCGAGAAATGCCAGAAATGTTGCGGTATCATAATCGGTTGCGCAAGGGCGATCGGGTAGATTGGGTCTGGGGAATCTTGATCTCGGATATTTTTGCCAAGAATTTCTACCAAATCTATGCCAAGTCTCAACCGGATGCTCTGTTCGGAAAGCTGTCCGGGCGCATCCTACGCGATGAATCGCGGCATCAGGCATTCGCCGAACACTACCTCAAAAATCAAATACCCTTGTTGCCCGAGGAACGGCGTACTGTCTTGATCGATATGTGGGATGATCTGATGTTTATCATGGACGCTATGTACTCTCGACTTGGTCACGACGCGGCTGTAGTTGGCATGGACGGCCGTCTATTTCTTGACAACCTAAGGGCCGAAATCGAATTAAAAGCACGCCGGATAGGGCTAGATGGTCAGCATACCCCCCCGAAATATCCCGATGGCATCAAACGGTTAGTGCAAGGGATTGGATCGGGAGTTCGACAACAGGCCCACGACCTGGGATCGAAGTTTCAAGCGTTAAAAGCCTCAAACTGTGACAGTTGCTTCGTCTCATTGCTTTGTCGCAGTCAACTTCTGTTGCGGGCCACTTGCGTCTAGACTCTCTAGCTTCGCAACCCACCACGCTCAAAGTGGGCTCGAAAAAAGTTCTCACTACCGCGACTGGCCATGGAGGCCGAAGCCGAAATTTCTAGGGCGAGGGCGGCACCGACAATAATTTGGGCCAGCTTTTGAGCCCCGCCAGGTTCAAGACAGCCTAACAACCGTAGATACGACTGGGCATGGGGCAGTTGCGACCCTCCCCCAACAGTTCCCACTTCAAGTCCTCCGAGCTGCAAACTAAAAGACACTCCTTGAGGCACCACCTGGACGGTTCCGTGAGCCATACTGCTAGTACCCACCATCCCTAGATCTTGTCCGGTGACCACAAACATTGCTGCTATCGCCGAAGCCGGAGTAAACCCAAAAGACTGCATTCCACTCGCTATCGACCCGTGGATTCCAACCCACTCTAAGTTCCGAAGGGCCTCAGGTGTCATGTTCAACTGATGTTGCAGCACCTCGTGGGTAACAATCGCTTCAGCCAGCACCGTTCGTCCGTGCCCCCCATTGAAATATTCATGGCTAGGCTTTTTGTCACCTCCTAAATTGGCTTCAAGAAAGATATGAATAGGCGCTAAGTTCAAATCTCCTTCCATGTTGGTCACAATTTCACGATTTAAGGCGTAGGCATTTCGGGTAATCATATTGGGACCACAAGCATCACTGGTTTCAAACTGGTACAGCACATGGCAAACGGGACCAACCACCCGCGTTTCAATGGTCAACAAAACCGCGAAGCGTGAAACCTCCGCAACTCGTTGTTCGGACCTCTTATTCTTGCCCGGATGATCTGGATCGTTAATCCAACGGCGCAATTCATCGCGATGGGTCTGTACCCAATGGCTGCAAATCACGGCGTCCCCGGCGCTGGTAAAGACAAAAGCACTGTCTCGAGTCATTCGGTCATCGAGCAGATATGTCTTGACCCCTCCACAGGCTGCCAGAACGTTCATTCCTCGTTGCATGGACACGGACAGCCCACCTTCGGTGTGGGCAATCGGCACATACAGTTGTTCTCGGGTTCGGGAGATTTCAATTAAGTTAAACGTCTCGTCGCGACGATAGCGACCGAATTCCACATCCAATGGGCCGACTACCGCAACGGGCAGCATCATTTGACCGGTGAGAGACTCCATAAATTTTTCAAGATGTTCCGGCGGCAGTGACCATTCCAAGATTCGCTCATCCTGTGGTTGCCAGGCCGGTAATTGCCGGATAACAGCTTGTCTTTCGGCTATTGCTTTTGGATGATTGCGGTGTGACCAGCGTACGCGCCGCATTGACTTCCTCCTTATCATGGAAAAAAACCCTCGCCTGGGCGAGGGAAATAATATTGTCGGCACGGCCTGGGGAATCCCGGGGCCCGACGGCCCCAGTAGTCCCAGCGTACGCGCGGGGGACGACCGTGTGCGGCATGGGAACGGGTCAACACGCGCGGCGTCACGCACCGACAAACTTTGTGCGGCCTCCGACAAGGCCTTCACAACTCTAGAGGACAACCGATCTTGACCGATTAGTACGGACTCGCTCCATCCCTTACAGGACTGCCACGGTCCGCCTATCCACCCGATGGTCTCTCGGGGGTCTTCGCCCCCGACCCTGCGGTCGGGGACTGGATACCTCATCTTGGGGCCGGTTTCGCGCTTAGATGCGGTCAGCGCTTCTCCGTCCCGAACCTAGCTTCCCAGCGCTGCGCTGGGCAGCGCAACTGGGCACACCAGCGGTTCGTCCACTCCGGTCCTCTCGTACTAGGAGCAGCCCCCCGCAAGTATCCTCCGCTGACGACGGAGAGGGACCGAACTGTCTCACGACGTTCTGAACCCAGCTCACGTACCGCTTTAATTGGCGAACAGCCAAACCCTTGGGACCGACTCCAGCCCCAGGATGCGATGAGCCGACATCGAGGTGCCAAACCTTCCCGTCGATAGGGACTCTTGGGGAAGATCAGCCTGTTATCCCCGGGGTAGCTTTTGTCCGTTGCGCGATGGCCCTGCCACGCGGTGCCACCGGATCACTAAGCCCGTCTTTCGACCCTGCGCGCGCTGTCGCGCTTGCAGTCAAGCTCCCTTGTGCCTTTGCACGCCCTGCACGATGTCCAACCGTGCTGAGGGAACCATGGGGCGCCTCCGTTACCGTTTGGGAGGCGACCGCCCCAGTCAAACTGCCCCCCTGCCACTGTCCCGCTCCGGGATCCCCGGACGCGGTTAGACCGTCCGCGTGAGGAGGGTGGTATCCCACGGATGGCTCCCCCGCGGCTGACGCCGCGGCTTCTCCGCCTCCCACCTATCCTGTACACCTCACGCCCACGCCCCATAGCAGGCTACAGTAAAGCTCCACGGGGTCTTTCTGTCCAGTCGTCAGTACCCTGCATCTTCACAGGGATTGCAATTTCACCGAGTCTCTCGTTGAGACAGCGCCCAAATCGTTACGCCTTTCGTGCGGGTCGGAACTTACCCGACAAGGAATTTCGCTACCTTAGGACCGTTATAGTTACGGCCGCCGTTGACTGGGGCTTCAGTT
>JAKBXD010000202.1:0-560 GCA_021840785.1 Pseudomonadota bacterium | reverse complement strand
CTGCACCCCTCCCCTTAACCTTCCAGCACCGGGCAGGCGTCAGCCCCTATACGGCGTCTTACGACTTCGCAGGGACCTGTGTTTTTGGTAAACAGTCGCTTGGGCCGTTTTGCTGTCCCCCGCGGTTGCCCGCGGGGCCCCCTTCTCCCGAAGTTACGGGGGCATTTTGCCGAGTTCCTTAACGAGAGGTCACTCGCGCGCCTGAGGCTCCTCGCCTCGCCCACCTGTGTCGGTTTGGGTACGGTCCGACACTCTCTCCCCGATCACTTTTCTTGACCCAGCGGTCCCCTACCTTCCGTACTCGTCTTCCGTCCCCCCTTGCGGGGACGCCCACGACCAACGGGGCGCGTAGGACGCCGCCAAGTGTCCTGATCGCTTCACCAAGAGTGCCGGGTCACGGACTCTCCACCGTGTCTCCATCGGGTACGCCTCTACGGCCTCCCCTTAGGCCCGACTAACCCGGAGCGGACGATCCTGCCTCCGGAACCCTGGGGCTTGCGGCGGACCTGATTCTCACAGGCCTTTTCGCTACTCATACCGGCATTCGCACTCCACGGCGG
>JAKBXD010000201.1 GCA_021840785.1 Pseudomonadota bacterium | reverse complement strand
TAGCAAATTTGGGGAGTGGGTCTCGTGGTCACATACGACATCATGGACGTGCATGTCTCAACTTGGGATGAAGACACGCTTCTGACGACTATCCGGGAATTGGCTCAGGAATTTGGATTGGTCGTCAAGGAAGAGACCACGTTACTGTCCAAAAAGGGTTCCGTTCACTGCCATTTAGGGCACCCACATGACCCCGGCCTTCTTGAAGTGACGGTATGGCCCCGACGGGAAGCCGTGTGGATCGACATGCATGATAATCGGCGGGCGGGCTGGAATGAGGCGATCATTCAGTCGGTGGCTGGACGACTGGCCGACCGGTTCGGAGGCCACGCGGCGAAGAGACCCTCATGAGGGCGCATAGCGCTCCGTCAGTTGAGCGAGGCGCTCACGGATGGCTTCGATGACGGAATCTGGGGATCGCACTGTCGCCTCGGTTCCCCAGCCCCATAACACGGTGGCACTCCATTCCACCTTGCGTCGAGGCAACGGAGCCTCGATGGTCCCCGACCCATCGGCATGGACCGTGACGTACCGTGATAGCCATAAGTCATCCTGTGCGCGTCGGACGCCGTGTGGCGTGAGGTCCACCCGCAGACATTCCACCGTTGGATCCGGCATTTCGTCCGCATCCTCGGTCCACCATGTCTCTAACCGCATGCGCTCCATGGCGTGTTGCACACCGGCCGGCGTTTCCCGAGTCGCGGGCTTTACAAACCGGATGCGATCGAGGCGAAACAACCGAAAATCCTCGCTGTGGTAGCAATAGGCGGGGCAATACCAAAAGCCTTGGTAGACGTAGACCCCCACCGGTAGGATGTCGCGCGTCGTGGGTGCTGGCAGCCCATCATACACGATCTGCACGGGTGCGCGTTGCACGCTCGCGGCAATGAGCGCCGTCAGGTCATGCGATGACCCGGCACGCTGCGGATGCCAAATCGCCACGCGGTCCTTGAGAGCCGCAATACTCTCGCGGACATCCGGGGGGACCACCCGCAAAATTTTGTGCAAGACCGACTGAATTTCCGTTTCAAAGGGCAGGGCTCCCAGATAGCGCAACGAAGCTGCGGCAAAGTACATGGCAAGGGCCTCATGTTCGGTCCAGCTCATGGGCGGCAACAGGCGCTCGTGGGCCACCCGATATCCACCGCCTGCGCCCACTTCGGCGTACAACGGCATGCCGAGGTCTTCGAGCTCTCGGAGGTCTCGCCAAATCGTCCGATAGGACACGCCGAATTCTGACGCCAGTTCGCCAACGGTGAAATGACGCCGAATGTTGACCGCGATGATGAGCGCGACGAGGCGCTGTGCCTTCGGCATTTTCATGAGTTCGTCCGCCTCCTCCCTTAATTATGACATGATTTGTCTAATTCGGGGTGTATGCTGACCACGCAGTCCATTTTGAGGAGGTCTTTCATTGTCGTTGGAGAACTTTACTTTTACTCGCGAGCAACTCGAACACGATATCCAACAGTTACCGGACGAGGCGCTGCTCATGCCGCACCCGCTGGTCGAGTCGTTGGCCCGACAGTTTCGCCATGTGGCGGACATCGCGGAACTCTACGCCACCGCACTGAAATCTGGGGTGGTCGACTTCAGCCAGAAGCGCGAAGATCGCGCGATGCAAAACAACCCGACCCAGCTTCGCCAGCATTTCCTCACGCAACGGGCGTGGGTTGCCGATCAGATTACTGCCGTTCCCCGTGAGGCGTGGACCACGGCCACCATTGCTTTTCCGGATATGGATGCGCTAACGCCGGCTCAGTTAGTGGGGATCTTGGCGCAGCATGAGGCATTGCATCTGGGAATCATTTGGACCGTGGCGCGGTTCCTGGGGCATGAGATAGCGGATCCGTATTAGGATAGGCCCCCCTAACAACCCTGAACGAGGGTGGCTGACGCCACCCTCGTACGATGGGTGAATAGATTGGCCGACGAAAACGTTGGCTTATTTGAATGGCCCCTACACTGCCTAACCCGTTGGGTAATGGTCAGATTGGTTTATGGAGCTAATGATCTGTTAACGGGGGCGTTAGTACATTAGTACTCGTCCCCGATCCACTCATTTTGGTCGAATAATCCCTTCTCGATACATGGCGCCGATCCACACGCAACGTCCCGGCTTTGTTCCAGTCCCAGAAGCCGTTCATCCATCACAAAATCCTGGTATCCAATTTTTCTTTCACAGTCATGGGACGTCCGGACCGCCACAACCTAAGTTCCTCGGGCAGGTCCAATTTGCGGAATGCCTGAAGCCGCACGGGGCAACGGATTAAATGGATTTTGATGGTGGTTTTGCGGAAGGATTGGCGGAAACCAGCGGGAAATGGGCGTTTTTCCCCCGCTTTCCGCAAAAGCAGCCGCAAAAAGTGGTCAAAAATGGCCGCTAACCCTTGGGCCGCAAGGGATATGGATTCCGCAAAATCTTCCGCAAAGGGCGAGGAGGGATTAAACCATCGTGAAAGAGTTGCGCATGGATATTCGCTGGTCGGTCGATGACCCGGTGACTCCGTTGCTGGCGGGAATCCCGCGAGGTCAGCGCACGAAGGTGGTTCAAGCCATCGTGGGCGCTGCGCTCTTACCTGGCGATTGGGCCAAACTACTGAACGGGACGGTGGCTGCACACGTGACGGAGGCGGAGCGACCCCTATCCCCCCGTCGGAACCGGAGGGTCGTGCGGAGCCAGCCCCACAGTTGGCGGACTCCGCGCAATTTGTTAATGCACTACGCCGATTTGGAGCCTTCGATGACGATTAGGTAGTCCGGAGTCCACCCTGCGGCCAAGATGCAGCGGGGTTCTTTTTTTTGACCATAAGCAGAAAACGGAAAACTGCGGGCACTCGAGAAAAAACGAGGAAACGAGAGTTTTGGGAAACGGTCATTTACCACAAAGAGGCAGAACGATGCGCACTAGAGAAAAACGATGCGCACTAGAGAAAACGCGAGCATGAGCGAGTTTTTTGGGGTGTTTCTTTATCCACATAAAGCAAAACGATGCGCACTAGAGAAAAACGATGCGCACTAGAGAAAACGCGAGCATGAGTGAGTTTTTGACGGATTTTGTGAAATGGGTGCCTCGGATGGACCCTGAAGGAGCGCAAAAACTCGCCACGAACCTCCGTTTTGCGTCGGATGGAGATCCCCAGCGAAACACGCCAAAACCTACGCCGCACAAGCGATTGGGCCCGATTGGCGGTGTGGTCCTCAACCGGTGCGAAAAGCCGATGCACAGCGAGAAAAATCGCGTCCACCATAAGACCTCGTTATGATGCGGGCCTGCGCACTAGAGAAAAACCGAGGCATTCAGACTATAGTCCACGGGACAGCGCGAGAATGCCTATATTACGCTAAAACGGGCGAATTCGCCCCAAAATCAGCTTTCGGTCCCAAAATTCCGTGCACAGCGAGAATTCCGGGGGGATTAGCCGTTGGCGGACGTCAGGCGGGTCCCCGCGGCCTCGAGAGGGAGGCCCGCCGCCCCGGCGGAGGGGGTCGACCCGGGGGCCGTGTGGGTGATCTGCTCCTACCGCTCCGGATTCCGGTCTCGAAACAGACGCAACCAGTGATTGACCTCGCGGGTGCTCGTGCAGTCGGCCGAATCCGGTACCCCGTGGGTAAAAATGGCCTCCATGCGCCCCTGGTGGCCGATGGTCCCGCCTGTCGCGCGGAAGGCAGCAATGATAGGGTGCCTGTTGGCGTTCGGGTGGCTGACCAGCCATAGCTCTAGGGGGGGTGGCCCCGCGTCCGTTGTTACACGGCGTACAGGCGGCGACCAAATTGGTCGGAACCGTCAGGCCGCCGATGGACCGGGCGAGCAGGTGATCGGCGGAGAGGTCGCCACCGCCCCGCAGTAAACACAGGCTCCCCCATCGCGCGCGAGAATGCGCCGGGTCATGGTTCGCCCTCACCTGTCATCCACGCCACCCTCTACCGGGCCTTGGAGAAACACCAATAGCGCGGCCCGGGAGGGGCGTTCGATTTCTGAAATTCGTGATTTGTGAAC
>JAKBXD010000200.1 GCA_021840785.1 Pseudomonadota bacterium | reverse complement strand
CTTTCGGTCAGGCCGGTCAATGAGCACAACGCTGCGCTACTGCCCGGTGCTGGCCACCGAGCCCGAGGGGCGACTCGCGGCCATCGTGGACTTCACGTTCAACCTTGGGGCATGGAGGCTGCAGACGTCAACGCAACGGCGGCGGGTCAATCAGCGGGAGTGGTCTGCAACTGGACAAGAACTGCGCCGCTGGGTCTACGGCGATGGAAGCGTCTTGAATCGCCCCGGCTTCGTTACGCGACGTGAGGCAGAAGCAACCCTATTGGCGTAGTCAATCGAGGTGCCGACTAAAGACTGGATACTGCGCGGCATTGAACGCTGGATCGAGCTGTAGAGCTCGTGCACGTAACTCACGGTGGTCGCCATAGGCCCGCCGACGTCCCCAAGTTTCGCCGTTTTCTTGGATTCGCTCGATCAGGTCGACGCAGTCGTCCAGTTCATAGAGGGGCAGCAGACTTCGGATAGCGTCACCGAATCGCCAATCGGCAGTGTCGAAATTTCCGCTTGCGGCGTAGTAGCGATTCGCCAGCCTCCTTACTCGTTTCGCCCATTCAGCCGAATCCGACGCTTCCAGCAGCGCTGTCCACGCCTCCCGTTCGACACGGACAAACTTCTCTTCCTCGAACCATTTCGCCAAGGCTTCGCCGTGCTGATCTAAGCTCGGTGAAGTGAACCACCCAAGGCAACGAGCAGTGTTGTCATTTTCAGCAACATGCTGAATTGCCGCTTTGGCGTGATCCGCTAGTAGCGCGTAAAGCTGTGCTGCGCGTGACAGGAAATGGATCAAGCAGACAACCGGAGTTCCTCCGGTTGCTATCGAGCTGAAGTAGTCCTTGTCAGACTCAATCTGCGCCTTGAACTGAGCGGGATTTCGTCCGAACAGCAAGCGCAATGCGCTGTAGTTGATGGCACGGTTCTTTTCGCATTTTTCGTCCGTCAGCCGGAACACGAGTTTCCAGAGGGCTTTGAATACGGCTTTTTCGACCTCCGGATTGAAGCGCGAGAAATACTTGCTCTCCAAGTACGCCTTCAGCTTCTTGTCATCGATCAGGATGCCCGATGCCTGTTCAAGGTCTTCGACCAAATCACCCACAATCTGCTTCGACAAGATTGGAGCCTTCGTGAGCAGACCGTCGAGTGCGTTGCGAATCAGAGCACGGGCTGTGTCACGGTTTGGCCGATGCAACTGGAAATTTGCGTTGACCACCGGATGTGCTGCAAGATGGCGCTGCCGTTGCAGGTGGAGCAGATTCTCACGTTCAGCAATGTCCAGTAACTGGGTCTGCTCGGCCACCGATTCCACCAGCTTCGTTTCCCACACGGGCGACCGCTCGTTATCCTGCTGCATCTGTCCAATCTCGGCCAGAATGCTCTTGGCTTTGGCATCCCCGTAGAGATCAACCAAATGCTGGAGCTTGAACAGCAGGTCACAGACCACGACCGACCAGAGCATCACGACCGCTGACCGATGGTTGCCTGCCGAATAGCAGCTCAACACCTCGGAAAAATATTCCTTGCTGCGTGCATCGAAAATCTGCGTCGCGCGCTGCTCGATGGAGTATTCGTCCAACATCACGCCCCCTGGTTCACGATCTCAACGTATCCAATCAGCTCTGCCGAATAGCTGCCATCTCCATTCGCTGCGCCCTTGTGTTTCAGCTCCCGCTGCAGTGTCGGTTCAACCACCTGCGCGAATAGTTCCTGCCGTTGCTCTGGCGCAAACTTCGGTGACGTTACTGGTGCCTGCAGGTATTGCTCGGCCTGCCGCTCGACCGCCGGAACCCGTGTGCCATCCTGCTTGACGGCAATGGGCTGAACAACGACACGGCGTTCACCGTTGCCTGCAGACGCCTCGACCATCCAGAGAGAAAGCAGAACTGGCGCGTCTACGTCCCCTGAAACCGCAATACCTACATCCTCGGGCGGAACGCTGCGCCAGCGTCCAAGCTCCTCCTGTATCAGTGGATGATCCAGGCCCATCAATTCCACGCTATCGCTGCTCGTGGCTGTATCGCGACTCAAGGTAAATCGTGCCCGACGTGCGCCATCAACAGTCACGAGGTCGTAGGTCTCGTCGTCGATCTTGACCAAGCGCTGCTGACGATCCACCACCGCTGCCGACAGGAAACGCACCAGCCGATCCAGACTGGACGATACGTCGGAGAACGGCTTGTAGTCATCGAGGCTGAAGCCTTCGAGGTCTTGGAACAGATCAAACACCACCTGCCGCGCTTCGCGTGAATTCGAGAGCGCTGCCTCCAACTCCACCTGTGTGCGTTTCAGCTCAGGGTCGGACAACGCCTCCTGGTACAAGCGGTCGTAATTGAGACGCTCGGATAGCTGACCAAGAATCTGCGCGCGCAGGTCTTCGGCCACGTTGCCTTGGTCGTCAACCTTGCCGACCGTCTTGGCAATTTCCGTCAGCTTCTCGTCGAGCATCAGGAAAATTCGCCCTTCGATGGTGTCGGACAGGACGAGGTTGTAGACCTGCGCCGTATGGTTTTGTCCATAGCGGTGGATGCGCCCGATGCGTTGTTCCACATCCATCGGATTCCACGGCAAATCGAAATTGAACAGGATGCGCGCGAACTGCAGATTCAAGCCTTCGCGGCCAGCCGCTGTGCACACCAGAACACGCGGCCCGTCTTTCAGGCGGAATTTCCGCTCTGCCGCCAGCTTGGCACCGTGGTCGCCGCCACGTAGCACCACCACGCCCTGACCAGGGTAGGCCTGCTCAATTTCGCGGGCAATCAGATCGACCGTGCCGAGGTAGGTGGCGAAGATGACGATCTTCTCGCTGGCATTCTGCCGCCACAGATAGCCCAAGCCATCCAGTAGCTTCTGCGCCTTGGTTTCCCGCTGTTGCGGGAAGACCTTGAGCAGATCCCCAATGCGCAGTCTCTCCTCGGGCAGGTGAAGCTCCACCACGGCCGACGCCGCCTCTTCAGCATGCGTTGCAGAATACTCGCTGCCGTAAGGATCGGAGGCCATTTCCAGTGCCTCCTCATCCAGTTTTTTGACCAAGCGGTATTTGAGGTCGGCCAGCACACGATCTACTTCGCTGCGCCCGATACTGTCCTGCGGCAGGCCGAATTCCTCGTGAATCAGTGCCCGTGCTTCTTCAGTCAGGCGCTCACGGCCTTCGATATCAAGCTCCTTGTCGCGCAGCAACGCCTCGTGCAGAGTCAGCATCAGCAGGCGGCGCTTCAGCGTGCGACGCACAGCCGCAAAACTGGATGCCGCAATCTTCTGGAAGATGGCCATCAAGAAACCGAGCGCACGCCCCTGACCACCCTGGCGGCGGGCGAGGTCGAATCCGTCCTCAAGATATTCGCGCAGCTTCTCGTAGAACAGCCGTTCTTCCTGGTTCATCAGGAAAGACTCGGTATGCACCCAACGCCGTGCAAACAGCGGCGAACCATCGGGCTGGCAGGCATCGGCCTTGGTGCGGCGGAACATCACCGTATTGAGACGGTGGCGGTTCTCCAGCATCTCTTCGGGGCTGCCAAACAGCGTGGGGTTCAGGAGCTGCGCCAGCATCCAGAACTGGAAGTGATTACCTTGGTGCGGTGTGGCCGACAGCAGCATCAGGTCACGTGAATGATCCTTCAACGCCTCGGCTAGCTTGTAATTCTCCGTCTTCCTGACCTTGCCGCCGGTGCGGTAGGCAGTCAGATGGTGAGCTTCGTCGAACACCACCAGATCCCAACGCGGCGCATCGAGCAGGCGTTTGATGCGCGCTGGGCGCTTGAGCGTGTCGATGCTTGCGATCAGCCGGTCGTGCTTGGCGAAAGCATTGGTCTTGCGGTCGGTGATATCGCCCTCGGAGCCGAACACCTCGAAGTCGAGGTTGAACACTTCGTTCAGTTCGCGGTGCCAGTTGTTCACCAGCCCGGCGGGCACCACCATCAGCGCGCGGTTCAGCTCGCCCCGGCTGGCCAGCTCTCGCAAAATCAGCGCGGTTTCGATGGTCTTACCCAAGCCCACCTCGTCGGCAATCAGATAGCG
>JAKBXD010000012.1 GCA_021840785.1 Pseudomonadota bacterium | reverse complement strand
CCAATGGTAACCTCGTCGGCGAAAAATGGATCGCAGGTTTTGGGCATTGGGTTCGAAATCCCGTACGACGATGAGAAAATGTCCTTCGGCGCGTGCGGTGCGGCGCAATACCGCATCCATCGCCTCGATAACCTGCTTATCGCTGAGCGCCTCGCTGCGTGCAAAAGGGGGGCTGTTGATGGTCACGGGCGAGCCCCACTCCAACATCCGCAGCTTGAGAAAGTTCGGAAACCATCGCCGGATACGAGTCAGAAAGACGCGCAATCCGGGCGGGGCAAAAATGGCGATATCGGTGGTAACGGAGTAAAAGCTGGTGATGGCCTGTGGCTCTCCCTGCTCATCCAGCAACATGGCATGGCGGTACGCAAAATCATTCAACCCCGACCGCTCGACCACCTGCCAAAACTCCCAGGACAGCGTTTCCGAATGGGTCCTGGCAAGCCGATTCCAGCTTTCCCGGGGGGCTTTCGTGATGGAATCATAGAGCTCGATTCGCATATTTTCTCCGCAGATGTTTCTTTTGTGACGTGGATCTAGAGGCACGCGCGGAGTGCGTCCAGGGTGATGTCGATATCGGCCTGGCTATGGGTGGAGCTCAGGAAAAAGCGCAGGCGGGCTTGTTTTTCGGGGACCGCCGGATAAATGATGGGCTGCACATGGACGCCCCGCCGCAAAAGTTCGCTGGATAGGCGCACCGCATGCAGGGAGCTTCCAAAAATGACGGGTATGATGGCGATCCCTGCGCTACTGCGGGTATCCAACCCAAGGGCCCGGATGCGATCGAAGAAATATGCCCCCCGTGCCTGCAAGGTGGCTACCCGCTCCGGTTCCGCTTTCAGGAGGTCCAGTGCCGCCTGGGCCGCGGCCGCCACGGGTGGTGACATCCCCACACTGTACAGAAATCCCGGAGCAAGATAGCGGAGGTTTTCGATCAGGGCTTTTTCTCCGGCCACGTAGCCGCCACAAGCGGCGAGCGACTTGCTCAAGGTGCCCATCCAGATGTCTGCTTCCCGAGGGTCGATGCCAAAGTGTTCGGCGATTCCCAGACCGCGCTGTCCAACAACGCCCAGCGCGTGCGCCTCATCGATCAGGAGCCACGCGCCGTAGCGTTTTTTCAGGTGAATCAAGGAGGGTAAGTCGGGGTAGTCGCCGTCCATGCTATAGATCCCTTCTACCGCAATGAGCAAGCGTTCGGCGCGATGACGGTGCTTCTGCAGCAATCGTTCGAGGTCAGCCATGTCGTTGTGACGAAAGGAGAAGCGCTGCGCGCGCGCGATCTGTATGCCCATCAGGATGCTGTTATGGGCGTATTCGTCATGCAGCACTATATCTTTCGGACCCAGAAGATGTCCGATGAGACTGATGTTGGTCCCATGACCGCTGACCATGACCAGGGCGTCATCGACGCCGTAGAGTTCCGCAATGCTCTGCTCAAGGTCGCGGTGCAGAGGCCGCTCTCCCGCGACGATGCGACTGGCGGAAACCGAAGTGCCATAACGGTCAATGGCGGCCTTGGCGGCGGTATTGACCCTCGGGTGCCCGGAAAGCCCAAGATAGTTGTAGCTGCCATAGTTGATCACCGGATGCCCGGCAATCTCACTGTGGGCCGCCGCCGTACCCGCATGCACATGAAAGAACGGGTTCTCCACACCAAAACGCCGGGCGCCTTCCCGCATCATGCGCACCTGGCGGAAGCCGGGCTGCTGATCAAAACGGGTGAAGGCCTCGGGTACGGCGGCATCTTCCTGGCGCGGCCGCGTCGCCGGCGCCGCATTCATCTGCTTCAGGCGCATCTCCAACCCCTTCTGAATGAGCTGTTCCTTGACTTGCGCGGCAAGGCTGCGGCGATGGGGTTTGTTCATCTCAGTGGTTCCCCGTGCCGGTGCGCAACGCCGCATTCATCTCTTGTTGGACGACGCCATGCGCCGCAGCCAGTCGCTGGAATTCGGCATCGGGGGTTTGCTCCGCCAGCGCGGTCTCCGTCGTATCCTTTTTCCGCAAGGTCTGCAGCAGCCGCTGGGCCAATTTGCCGGGCGTCGGTCCTTCGCTGAGCAGAAAGGCGGGTAACTTGATTCCCAAGCGTTCTTCCAGCGCCAGAGCCAGCTCGACCCCCATCAGCGAATCGAGCCCGAGTTGACCGAGATTTTGGTCCGGCGGAATTTTTTCGACGGCCAGCCGCAAGATCTGCCCGACTTCGCGGCGCACCAGCTCCGTCAGCAACGCCTGCGCTTCGCCCAGCGGCAGCGTCTGCAGTGTGGCGCAGAGATCCGCGTCGGTCGCGGCGGCGTCGTCCTCTACCCCACGCGACAACTCCGTAAAGCGCGGCGCCTGGGCCCCCGGCAAAAAGCGGCGTACCACGCCCCAGTCCAGATCGGCCACCACCAAGGCGTTGGTATTCGTCAGCAGCATCGACTCCAGGATATCGAGGGCCGTTGCCGCCCGCAGCGCCGCGCCGCCGAGTCGCTGCTGCAACACATCGCGCGTCTGCGGGTTACGGGCCAGGTAACCGATATCCCCAATCGCCCCCCACAGCACCGCGGTGGTCGGCAGGCCCTGGGCCCGGCGTTGCGTGGCCAAGGCTTCCATCCAGGTGTTCGCCGCCACGTAATGGGCCTGCCCAGGGTTGCCGAGCAGGGTGGTCACCGACGAGTACAGCACGAAGAAATCCAGCGGAGCGCCCTGACTATTCTGGTGAAGATGCCATGCGCCGGCGATTTTTGGGCGCAGCACGGCGTCTATCTGGGTCGCCGTCAGGTTTTGGGCGAGGGCGTCGTCAATGACGGCTGCCGCATGGATGATGCCCCGTAAGGGTCCGATCTCCGCCGCGATCCGCGTAAACAGCGCCTGTACCTGCGCACCGTCGCCGACATCGCAGGGCAGGCAGTGCAGGTCGATGCCCGCCGCCGTCATCGCCGTCAACGCTTCTTGGCCGATCGCGTCGGGGCGTGCGGAGCGGCTGACCAGTACCAGCCGTCGCGCGCCCCGTGTCACCAGCCATCGCGCCGTCTCCAGCCCGAAACCGGAGAGCCCGCCGGTGACCAGATAAACACCGTCGGCAGACAGACGAAGACCAGGCCCGCCATGGCGCGCGGGCCGTGCGGCAGGGGTGAAGGGCGCTTCCATATCCACCACGATCTTGCCAATCTGCCGCGCCTGCTGCATATGCCGGAACGCCTCCACCACCCTTGCCGCAGGAAAACGGACCATCGGCAGCGTAAAGAAGTCGCCTTGTGCAAAGTGTTCCATGATCTCCGTGAACAGCCGCCGCGTCAGCGCCGGTCGCCCCAGCAGCAATTGATCGGCATCGATCCCGAAATAACTCAGATTATTGCGGAAGGGACGCAAACCCATGGCGGTATTTTCGTAAAAATCGCGCTTACCCAGTTCGAGAAAGCGTCCAAAAGGCCGCAACACCTGTAGATTACGGCGTATCGCCTCGCCGGAGAGGCTGTTGAGGAGCACATCGACACCGGCGCCGCCCGTATCGCGCAGAATCGCCTCGGCAAAGTCGAGGGAGCGGGAATCATAGACCCGATTCACCCCCAACAGACGTAGAAAATCCCGCTTTTCCGGCGAACCCGCCGTCGCAAAGACCTCGGCGCCGAGTTGCTGCGCGATCTGAATCGCCGCGATACCCACACCGCCGGCGCCGCCATGGATCAATACGCGTTCACCGGCTTCCAGCCTCGCCAGTTCGCTTAATGCATACCAGGCGGTGAAGAACACCGTCGGAATCGTCGCCGCCGCCGCCATGTCCATACCTGGCGGCAGAGCGGCAATGGCCATTTCCGATGTCTGCACATGGGTACTGAAACTGGCGGGGGCAAAGCCGAGCACCGCATCCCCCGGTGCCCAGCGGGTCACCTGCCGTCCCACCGCGACAATCCGCCCGGCGAACTCGAGCCCCAGACCGGGGCCGGAGAAACCGTTTTCGAGGGCTTCATCGGAAAGCATGCCCAAGGCATACATCACATCGCGGAAATTGAGCCCCGTCGCTGCCACGACCACCTCTACGGCATCGTCAGCAAGGGCCGGACACGGATGATCAGCCCATTGCAGATTGCGGAGCTGGCCAGGCAGCGAAAAACCCAATCGTCGGCGGGAAGATGCCTGCATCGGGTCTGCCACCGCTGGCGAGGCCAGTTCTTGTACCCGTGGGGCATAGCGTCGGCCTTCGGCATCAAAAACCAGTTCGGTCTCCGCATCGGGATCGAGCAGCGCAGCGACGACGGCCGTCACCGTCGCCGCCGTGGGCGATGTCGTCCCCCAGTCGATCAGGCGCAGCGCCCATTCCGGCCACTCGTTCTGCAGGCTGCGGGCAAAGCCGCAGAGCCCCGCCGCATCCAGCACCGATAAATCGGCCGGTTGTTCATCCGCCAACGGGCAGGTTGCCCGGACACCGCCCGCCGTCAGCACAAAGACGGGCGCCACATCCATCTGACTCATGCCCCATAAGCCCAAAGCACGGAGCATCTGACAGGATCGTGACAACGCCGCCGGCGAGAAAGGGGTTGTCAGTGCAGGTTGCTCCAGATAGACCACCCCCGCCCAATGCTTATCCCCCGCATTTTCCGCCAAGGCCGACGTCAGTAAGGTATCAGAGTCGGCGGCAATGAAATGGCACTCGGCGCCAGCCGTCGTCAGCGCCGTCCGCAGCATCACCACCCCCGGTACGTGCTCCGCTCCCGGCGTACCCACCAGCAACCAGCGTCCGGTCGTGGAACGGCTTTCCGGCAGATCCACTGACGCTGCTTTACGCAGTAGCAAGGCGTACGCACCCGTGCCAGCCGCTTCCGCACCCAAGACCATGCACTCGGCGAAACCACGGCCCTCCAGCCACTGCCGGCACTCCACCATGCCCATCAGGGACGGATCGTGTTCATCCACCGTTTGCCACCAGAGCTCCGGATGCACCCCTTGTACCAGCAAGACGCCCGTCGCGGCCACACAGTCCGCGGCGCAGTCCAGCATTTGCAACTGCACATCCCTATCGGCCACATCCAGGCGCAACCATGCCAGATGCACCACAGGCCGGTTTTCGTCCTGCAGATGGATGGTCGTCCACGGTGCCGTCAGGGACGCCTCGGCGTCATTCAACCCTGCCTGATAGAGTGCGCAGCGGACATCATCCCCCACGTCCGCCGCGAGTGTCGGCAACCACTCCGCCGCCGAATGACTGATCTCCAGTATCCCCAGGCGCTGGCCCGCAGATAATTCCATCCGCAACACGGCGACCAGCGCACTCAGTCCGGCCATCATCGGTGGGGTCATGGTCTGGAGGATGGCCGGATAAGCGGCCATCGCGATCTGCGGCCATGTGCCCGACTCTCCGCCGCCGGATTGATGCAAACCCCAGCGCCCGACCTGCAGGGTGATCGGGAAAAACTCCGGATAATCCTGCAGAAGGGTTTGCCAGATATCCGCTGTCGCGATCTGCTCGCCACTCACTGTCGTAGATTCCGCCCCATAAGCCCGCAGCAGCCCCTCCACCAGTGGTGAAAACTCCTCGATATAACGCGCGGCAGCGGTACTATTCGCCAGCGCATCGGCCAATAGCGTGTGTATGGCGGCCAGATCGAGCGAAATCCGCGCGTCGGCACCATGCGCCAATGGTGCCGGCGTCAGCCTGCTGTGCAGATAGCGCAGGCGCTCGATGTCGCTGCGCAGCAAACGCACCCGGCGCAGGCGCACGCCCTCGCATCGGACCACCACCCGGCCTTGTTCATCGCTCAGGCTCAGATCCGCCAACAAGGACTGCGGCGAGCGGCGCAGCAGCCGCACGGACGCCCAAAGCACGCCCTCTGCCGCCGCCAGCAAGCTCAGTCGCTCGACGCGCACCGGTACATAACCCCAGCCAGCCTGTGCAGTACCCCCGGCAGCCAGCAGATCCACAAAAAGCTGCAATGCCCCATCGAGCAGTGCGGGGTGCAACAAATAATCCGTGGCATCCGCTGGCGCCGGCAGCGCCAATCGCGCCAGCACGCCACCTTCTTGCAGCCATCCCGCCTGTATCGACTGAAACGCCGGGCCATAGTGGAGACCAGTCATATCCGCCAAACGATAGTGCTGACCCGCATCAAAATCCGGGGGCCGGGAGGGTGGCGTCGAGAGTTCCTGGAGCGTATCCGGTCCCGCGCCCGCACTACCCCGGCGAATCCGCCCTTTACCGTGGAGTGTCCAGCCCTCCTGCAACAATGGGCGCGCCTGAATTGTCGCCACACCGCCCTCGTCCACGCTGACGCGCAGCATCTTGCTATCATCGTCATCGATGAGCAGCGGCGCCACGATTTCCAGATCCTCGATGACGAGATGCGCGGAACTTGCAAAGCGCTCACGCGCTGCCGCCAGCAGCAATTCCACGTAACCCGCTCCGGGAAAGATTAGCCCGTCCCCCACCCGATGATCGGCCAGAAAAGGCAGCCGCTTCGTATCGATCTGCTGCTCCCATTCCCCGGCATGGCCAGCAACGGGATGCCCCAGCAACGGATGCACTGGATAAGCAGCGAGCGTTCGCGTCGACTCGCTGGTGACCGTATGCCAGTGATGTTCCCGCTCCCACGGATAACGGGGCAAATCGACCACCGGGGCCGGTACCGGGTAATAGCGTTGCCAATCCGTCGGCACCCCGGCCACCCAGAGCGCGGCCGCCGCCTGCGTCAATACCTGGGCATTTTCCTCGCCACGGCGCAGCGTGGTGACGACTCGCCCATCCTGCTCTGCCGCATTCAGTGCGTCCTGCACGTAACCACGCAGCACCGGATGCCCACCCAGTTCGATAAAGATATTCCATGACTGCAGCAACCCATCCACCGCCTGCTGAAAACGCACCGGCTCGCGGATATTCCGCCACCAGTACGTCGCGTCCAGCGTCTCTTCGGCGAGCACCGCGCCGGTTACCGTCGACAGCAGCGGGATGCGCGTCGCCGTCGGGTGGAGATCCGCCAGGCTGTCCAGCAGCGCCGCGCGGAAGGCGTCCATCTGCGGACTATGAAAGGGATAATCCACATCCAGGCGCTTATGGCCCACGCCCAGATTGCGCAATCGCCGCTCCAGTGCCGTCAATGCGTCCTGGGCGCCCACCACCGTCGACCCGCGCGGGCTGTTCCATGCGGCAATGGATAGCCTGTCCTCCAGGGCCCAGTCCTGCAACCAACCCAGGGTCGTATCCGCATCCGCCGCCACTGCCGTCATCTGCCCCAGTCCCCGCGACTGGCCCTGCAAACGACTACGCTCGTAGACCACCCGCACGGCATCGGCGAGACTCAGACCGCCACAGGCCCATGCCGCCGCCACTTCACCAACGCTGTGCCCGGCCACCGCCACCGGTTCGATTCCCAACGCGCGCAGGCACTCCGTGCCCCCCACCTGGAGCGCAAAGAGCGCCGGCTGGGCGAATTCCGTCAGCACATAACGTCCCTCACCGAGCAGGCCCGCCAACTCATCCCGCAAGGCATAGCCCGCCAGCGGCAGGAAGATCGCGTCTATCGCCGCCAGCGTTTGCGTAAACACCGGCTCATTCAGCAGGGCCCGACCCATGCCCGCCCATTGACTGCCATTTCCGGAATAGAGGAATACCGGGCCGCGCGGCGCCTCCAGCCCTTTCCCCAATGCGGTCGGGGATGCATCCTCACCGGCGGCAAAAGCGCGTACATCCGTCGCCAGATCGGATTCGCCGCCGCCCCAGAACAGGGCGCGCTGACCCAAGCGCTCGCTACGAAAATTCGCCTGATAGCGGCAGGCGTAATCCTGCTCCGCCACCCCCGTCAGCACGCCGGCGAAATCCGCCGCCACCTGTCGCAAAGCAGTCGGCGTCGCCGCCGACAGCAGCAGCGGCCAACGCTGCGCGCGGCGCATCTTTCCGGGCGAACGTAGCCGCCGTCGGGGCTCCGCCGCCCGCTCCAATATCACATGGGCATTGGCACCGCCGAAACCGAAGGCGTTCACCCCGACCGTCAGCGATCCTGTGGTACGCAGCGCGCGCGTCGCAGTCACCACCTCCAGCCCGAAATCCGCCAGCGGCAGGCGCGGATTCAGTCGCGTCACGCCGATCGTCGCCGGTACGGTCCGCTGTTGCAGGCAGTGGATGGCCTTCAACAATCCAGGCACCCCCGATGCCGTCTCCATATGCCCCAGATTGCTCTTTACCGAGCCCAGCGGCAGTGGGTTGTCGGCGCGTCGCCGGGCGCCCAGAGCGCGGCCAATGGCCTCCACTTCCAGGGGGTCGCCAACCGCCGTGCCGGTACCATGCGCCTCGATATAATCGATGGCGTCAGGATCGATGCCCGCCGCCGAATAAGCCGCGGTCAGCAAGGCCGCCTGCGCCGCCACCCGTGGTATGGTCAGCCCCGCCTTGTGCCCATCCGTATTGATGGCGGTATGGGCCACCACCGCCAGGATGCGATCCCCGTCGCGCAGCGCCGCCGCATACTCCTTGAGCACGAAGACCCCACCGCCCTCCGCGCGCACATAGCCATCCGCCGCCGCGTCAAAAGGGCGCGAGCGGCCTTCGGCAGAAAGCATGGACGCCTTGGAAAAAATCAGAAAACCAATAGGATGCAAATGCAGGTTGATGGCCCCGGTCAGCGCCAGATCGCTCTCACCGTGCAACAGCGACTGGCATGCCTGATGAAAAGCGACCAGTGCCGAAGAGCAGGCCGTGTCCACCGCCATGCTCGGCCCCTGCAGATCATAAAAATAGGACAGGCGATTCGCCGCAATGCTCGCCGTCGAACCCGTCGCCGAGTTCGCGCCGATGGCCGCCAAATCATCGGTCAGGCGGTAGCCATAATCGGTACTGGCGAGGCCGATGAAGACGCCGCAACGACTCCCGCGCAAGCGGAGAACCGGGATACCGGCATGGGCGAAAGCCTCCCAGCTCATCTCCAGCAGCAGACGTTGCTGTGGGTCCATGGCCGCCGCCTCGCGCGGGGAAATGCGAAAAAAACCCGCATCAAAGCCCCCCACATCCCCCAGCGAACCCGCCGCGAAGGTCACCGAGCTCCCTGGATGGGCGCGTGACGGATGCTCAAAACCGTACTGCGCCCAGCGGTCCTCCGCCACCCGCGTCAGTAGGTTTCGGCCCGCCAGCAAGTCCTCCCAGAAGGTGGCATCCGATGTTTGCGGCAAGCGCGACGCATAGCCAATGATCGCGATTTTTTCATTTTTCATAAGCGGCTCACAAAGGTTTCGAATTCGGAAAAATGATCAGACCAGCTTGGTGCCGAAAATCCGCGCAGACGTTGCAATTGCGCCTCCCGTCGGGCACTAGCGGGTTGCGCATAATCGTGAATCGCCTCCAACCACGCGTCCCCGTCGTCCAGATCGAGGTAATCCGGCACCAAACCCGCCACCTCGCGAAACACCGGCAGCGGGCTTGTCAGCACCGGCACACCCAAATCCATCGCTTCCAGCAGCGGTAATCCATAGCCCTCCGCATGCGAAGGAAAGAGCATGGCGCGGGCATGGCGCAAGTAATGCCCGAGTCGGGCATCGTCGCAATCCGTCATTAAGTGTACATGCTGTTTCATGCGCTCGTCGGTCTTCAACTGATGGACCACCGGACCACACATCCAGCCGATTTGCCCGATGACCAGCAGGTGAGGAATCTCCGCAGCGTGCCATTCATCCAGCATGCGCTGCCAGAGCTGCAGCACGAACGCATGATTTTTGCGGGGCTCCAGCGTTCCCACCATCACGAAATAAGGCTCTGTTACCGCGCCAGGCTCATCCTCGCAGACGGTCCAGTGCTTTTTGGCGCCCAACGGAATTACCGCCACCGGCGGCACCGCTACCCCGGTCTGCCGGGCATGGTCGCCGAGCATCTCCGCCGTATGCCGGGAGTTGCTGACGATCCCCTCTGCCTGCCCCAGAATCAAGCCCATTCGCCGGACATGACGTTTTGCCGCGCCCGCCTGACAAAACTGCGGATGGGTAATGGGAATCAGGTCATGGACCATCACCAGCAAGCGCATGTTTTTACGGCGTAGCCAGCCAAGATAACTCCGCTGGTCCAGCCCGCTGTGCCCCATATTGAGCACCCAGCTCCCGGCAGGCACCGCGCGCGGCGGCCATTTGAGCGCGGCCCTCAGGGTGTTTCCCAGGCTGGCGGGACGCTCACCATCTTCCCATCCCACCAGGCGGTCGAAAAGCGCCATGGAGGCCGATGGTGACCAGCCTACCGCGATGCCGCCCCAGATCATCATGGCCTGCGCCCGATGGTGAAAATGCCGCACATAGGCGAGACACACGCGATCCACCCCGGTCGGCATGCGCCCTCGCGTCAGGCGGTACAGCAGACGAGTCACATCCAGAAAAATCGGTGTATCACCAAATCCACTCATGTGAGTTTCCTAGGGGACTACACCCGCCGTTGTCAGACCCTGAATCGGATAGACGATCTGTATGATCAGCCCCAGGAACTTCTGCAGATCGGTGATCGGCGCCGACGCCACATAAATCAGGTCATGATTCTGGATGGGGAAGGTCTGCGCGGCAAAGAGGGTGGCCGGATCGCTGAAATTAAAACGGAATACCACCGGCACTTCGCCATTGGCGGTGAGTTGCACCGGTTTCGGCCAGTGTGGCAGCAAAGACGGCTTCTCAAAGCGAAACACAAACACCGCCTTGGCATCCGCCTGATTGCCATTGAGCCCCCCCGCCTGCGCCAAGGCCTGGGCCAGGCTGATGCCAGAGGCCTGAAAGTCCACTTCCTTGGTTTCCCTGGTGGCGCCCATCACGGTCACCTGCAAGGGTTTGTAGAGCGCCGTCAGCACATCGCCACCGCGCAAAGAAACGTCCTCATGGGGATTGCGGATGATTTCTTCCAGGGGCAATTGCAGCACCTTGCCGCTGCGGGACAACTGTATGGTCACCTTGTTGACCGGCTTGACCACACCACCCGCCGCCGCTATGGCCTGTAGTACGCTGACCCCGCCCGGAATCATGGGTACCATGGTGCTGTTTTTCACGTTGCCCACTACTGTAATGCTCTGGGCATGATTCTTCACCAGCCGGACCACCACCTGCGGATCATGGGCCATATGAATCAGCCGATCGCGGATCTCGGCACCAATCTCATTGAGGGTTTTGCCGGTACAAGAAATCTTGCCCGCAAAAGGCATCATGATGTCGCCATCGCTCCCCACCATCTGTGCAGGGATGGATGTCATCATAGACCCCGAAAGGCGACTCATGGAAGTAGCCCCCGTCGCAAAAAGCATGGCGGGCGGCGCCTCCCAAATATACACCTGCAGGGTATCGCCGGGCCCGACGGCATAACGGAGGGGGTCGGGATTCATGAAATCCTTCAATGCATCCAGATGAGACTGACCAATCTCATCTTTCATGTAACGAGACATGGCGTAATTCACATCCACCAGTTGAATCCCCGCCAGGGCTTTGTTGTGTGCGACATCATTCACATTGCCCGCACGAGGTCCGGAATACGGCATGTAAGAGGCGCACCCGGTCATGCCCACCAATAAGATGGCCATGACACCAGCGCGGATCATCCAGGTGTTTGCTTTATTGTCCAAATCTATACTCCGCATTTAATTTGGGGCCGAGGATCCGAACCAAAGCGGACGCGCGCGCCAGATGCCTGGTCGTAGAAACTTGTAATCCTCCGCCGACGTAGTGTACCATAAAAAAATGTTATAGTAGAACAGCGCATAACACTTAAATTCAAGGACGGCGAAAATCATGCAGATTATACCGACCATTCTATCTGGTGGCTCTGGCAGCCGGCTCTGGCCGCTTTCCCGCAAGTCTTTCCCCAAGCCGTTTATCGCCTTGCCGGATGGCGAAACCCTCATTCAGAAAACGCTGTGCCGCATTATGCAACTGGATCCGCAAGGCCCCATACTCACCGTCACCAACCGGGATTATTACTTTCTTACCCGGGATACCTTCACGGCCTATGCCAAGCATCATGGCTGCACACTGCCAAAGGCACAGTACCTGCTGGAACCCGTCGGACGCAACACCGCCCCGGCCATGACCGCCGCCGCACTCTGGGCGCAGGCAGAAGCGGGAGAAGACAGCATTCTCCTGTTTTTGCCGGCAGATCACATTATTCAGGATGATCAGGCCTTTTCCAGGGCCATTACGCATGCCGCAGCGCTGGCAGAAGCTGGTTATCTGGTGACTTTTGGAGTGGTGCCCACCACCGCGGAGACCGGCTATGGTTACATTCAGATGGGTGCCGCGCTGGCTCATGGCGGGCATCAGGTCGTGCGCTTCGTAGAAAAGCCCGATGCCGCAACCGCCACGAATTACCTGAGGAGCGGCGATTACCTCTGGAATTCCGGCATGTTCTGCATGCGGGCCGATGTGCTGCTGCAGGCCATGGCAGAGCACGCTCCGCAAGTGTACGCCGCGGCATCCGCTGCCTGGGAGTGCAGCAGCCGTAACGGAGACAGTATCGAGCTGGACGAGGCGCTTCAGGGGGCGCCCGATCTTTCCATCGATTACGCCGTCATGGAGAAGGCCAGTAACGTCGCGGTGATCCGCGCGGAATTCGGCTGGGATGACCTGGGCGCCTGGAACGCCTACGGCGCCTTGATGGAGATCGATGCGCATAACAACCACATGGTGGTTAGGGACAGCGTGCTCGTGGACAGTACGGACTGCGTAGTACACAGCCCAGACCGGGTGACGGCATTGCTGGGGGTGCGTGATCTGCTGATCGTAGACACTCCGGATGCCCTGCTTGTCGCCGACAAAAGCCGCGATCAGGACGTCAAGCGTATCGTGGAGATTCTTCGCTCGCGCCGCCACGCCGCCGTCGACACGCATGTTACCTGCCATCGTCCCTGGGGCAGTTATACGGTGCTGGAGGAAGGCGATCATTTCAAAATCAAGCGCATCGTGGTCAAACCCAAAGAAAAGTTATCCTTGCAGATGCATCATCATCGCAGTGAACACTGGATTGTGGTGTCTGGTACCGCGCTCGTCCATGTGGGCGGTGAAGAACGCTTGATCATGACCAATGCGTCCACCTTTATCCCGGCAGGAGAGACCCATCGCCTCAGTAATCCAGGCGTCATAGACCTGCACCTGATCGAGGTGCAAAGTGGCGCCTATCTGGGCGAAGATGATATCGTGCGCTTCGAGGATATCTATGGGCGGGCTCTACCCGATGCGCAAAGCGAGTCCGCTCCGAGAGTCAGCTGATAAGAGGAATCTCTGTGCCGCAATCCATCTGGAACCGGGTCAAGAACCTCAACAAGCTGTTTATCTACGTGGTGCTGCTGCCGACGGGTTTATCCATCCTGTACTTCGGTCTCATTGCCTCGCCGGTGTACATCAGCGAATCCGCCTTCGTGGTCTATAGCCCCAGCCAGCGCATCAGCAGTTCCGGCCTCGCCAGCCTGCTGAGCGGGCTGGGTGGCAGCAACTCCACCAGCGCGGCGGAAACCATCCATGCCTATGTGGATTCCTGGGATGCCATGATGGCCCTCAACAACGCCTACGATCTCAAAAAAGTCTACGGTAGCGATAATATCGACATTTTCGATCGCTTCGGCGGCGTGTTTTTCCCCCATAGCAGCTATATCAATCTCTTGCGCTATTACCAGTCCATGGTCACCGACAATCTGAACAATACCAGCGGTATCACCAAGCTCAAAGTGCGTGCTTACGGTGCCGAAGATGCGCGTAAGATCAACGCCTTCCTGCTGCAAAAAAGTCAGAATATCGTCAACCGGCTCAATAAAAGGGCAAGAGTCGAGGGGGTGTACTACGCGCAGAAAGACGTCACTGCCGCCGAGCAAAAGCTGCGGGATGCCACCCTGGCGCTCGCCAATTACCGCAACCGCCACGGCGTTTTCAGCCCGCCCGCCCAATCGGCTTTGCAACTGGGCATGGTTTCCAAACTCCAGGATCACCTCATCACCCAAAAAACCCAGCTCGATGCCATCCGCGCGCACGCCCCCGGTAATCCGCAGATACCGGTGCTGAAAAGCTCCATAAAGGCGCTGCAAGGCGAGATCCTGGCGGAAAACGCCAAAGTCACCGGCTCCAAACAATCGCTGGCCAGCAAAGACACCGAGTATGAGCGCCTGAACGTCAACCAGCTTCTCGCGCAGAAATTGCTGGAAGCGGCGGTGACCTCCCTGGAGCAGGCGCGTCTTACGGCACAGAAGCAGGAACTGTATCTGGAAACCATCAGC
Source organism: Pseudomonadota bacterium (assembly GCA_021840785.1). Next base: position 5,760 of record JAKBXD010000012.1, on the reverse strand, counting down.
AGACCGAATTTGCCCGATGCACCGCAGGAACCGAAGCGCTTTGAAGATGTGCTGGCGGTATTGCTGGTGTCGCTGATGGTCTGGGGCGTCCTGAGCATTCTGTTTGCAGGGATTCGAGAGCACCATGCCCGCTAACAGCGGCTCGATCTTTTGGGATAATTTGCGGCTACAGGGGCGCATAATTTGGGCGCTCACCTTGCGCGAGACGGTGACGCGGTTCGGGCGAGAGGGGCTGGGCATGCTGTGGATGATTGGCGAACCGGCGCTGTTTGTGATCGGAGTGATGATCATCTTCTCATTTATTGATTCTGGGTATCCCTATGGTATCAGCCCTGCGGAGTGGCTCGCGGTGAGCTATCCCACTCTACTGTTCTGGAGAAATGGTACCGGGAGGGTGACCGGGGCCATAGAGCAAAACCGATCCTTGCTGCACCATCAGCCCATTCGGCCCATGGATATTCTCTATGCGCGCATCCTTCTGGAATTCGCCAGCGGGATGGCGGTGTTCCTGTTTCTTTTTCCCATATTCATCGTCGTGGGAATATGTCACTTACCGAGCAATCTACTGATCATGGCGGTCGGCTATCTATTGATCATCTGGTTTTCCTTTGGCTTTGTGCTGATTATGGCGGGGCTTGCCGAACTCAGTGAAACCATCGAAAAGACGTCTCACATCATTTTGTATTTGATGCTGCCGTTTTGCGGCGTTTTTGTTCCCACATTTCTGGTGCCGGAACCTTATCGGAATTATTTGCTCTACTTTCCATTGATCGATGCGGTGGATTATTTCCATCATGGCTACTTTGGCCCGACGGTGCCCAGTTACTATCATCTGGGTTACACCGTGCTCGCGTTGTTGGGGATGACATTGTTTGGCCTGGCCATTTCAGGGGTGGCCATCCGTCGAGTAAAGGTGGCGTGAGATGGTGATGGAAACCGAAAATGTTTTAGACGGTACGCTTTTTTCTAAACCTTTGAGAATAAGCACCGCTAAAAATGACGAGGGCGGGAGGACATCGCCAACGATATCATGACATTTTCCCTGGGATGACAGGAAAGGCAACACCCTATGAACGACTTGCTTCTGGAAAATATCCATAAAACCTTCCCCATCCGCCATGGCCGGGACAAACAGGTGGTGCTGGATGACATTTCCTTGCGGGTTCGTCCCGGAGAGCGTTGGGGCATCATGGGACCGAATGGCGCGGGCAAGTCCACCATCATTCAGATCATCAGTGGATCTCTCACGCCCGATTCAGGCACCGTGCACCGGGGAATGAATGTTTCCTGGCCCATAGCCTTTGGCGGGGCATTCCACAGTAGTCTGACGGGGCGGGACAATGCCCGGCTCATCGCCAGGGTGTACGGTGTGGACGTGGATGAGACCGTGGCGGGGGTGGAGGCTTTCGCGGAACTCGGGACCTATCTGGACGAGCCCGTCAAGACCTATTCCTCGGGCATGAATTCCCGCCTGAGCTTCGCCCTGAGTATGGCCATCGATTTCGATTGCTTTTTGGTGGACGAGGTCATCTCCGTGGGCGACATCCGCTTTAATCGCAAGTGTGAAGAGGAGCTGCGAAGCCGGGAGAACAAGGCCATGGTGTTGGTCTCTCACCATCTGGATATTATCCGCAACAACTGCGATCACGCGGCCTTTTTGCAGCATGGCAAGCTGCACTTTTTCGATTCGGTCGACGAAGCCATCCGCACCTATGAGCAGATGTGACCGGGTACTTTGGGGCTTTTGGGTGCCATTAGGTATTTCCAAATGCGACTGAAACATTACTGGCCTTTTACGACCCGACTGGAGCCTGCCCTGCTTGCACTCTCGGATGGTGATTTTGTAGAAGCGCTCTATCAGCGTCACCTCGGTCGTGTTGCCGATGATCACGGCAAGGCGCATTACCTGCACTTGTTGCAGCACGGATGGACGCGACCTCGGGTGCTGCGGGACTTTAAGCGCTCACCGGAGGCCCGTCGTTATGCTCGGCATCAAAAGCACCGCGATTTCCTGAAAACGATTTTGCGCCCGGAGCAGTCCCCCTTACTGCCTGATGAACTGCGCCGATGTCCGCCACAAAAACCCCGCACCGCACTGCTCGGCACCTGTCTTGCCGAGAGCTTGCTGCAGGTGGCCTTGGAGTTGGAGTGGTCCATGCGGCATTACCTCATGGATTCGGGCTTGCAGGAGGTGGATCGGCAGATAGTTGCCGACGCCTTTGATGTGGTCCTTGTCAATCTCACCCTGCGCACCCTCCTCAGCATGTCGGTAGAAGAGGGCGACGGCGATCTTTTTCATCTGCGCCCAGAGCTGGATATGGGGCAGATTCAGGCGCAGGCCGTCCTCAACGTGCAGCAGGTGGTGGATCATATATTGGCCGCCATTCCACCGGGTTTGCCGGTGTTCTTCGTGTCCCTGCTGGAACCTCCTCCGCAGGTGGCGGGCGTGCTGGGACGTAACCGTCAGGGTTCCCTGTATGGCCTGGTCAGAAGCCTCAACGATGCCCTGGAGGACCATCTGGCCGCGTCGCCGCGGGGCTATTATCTGGAAATCAACGATATCCGCCAGTATTACGGCGATGCCAGTGCGTACGACGGCTATCTGTCCCACTATACCCATAATGGCTTATCGCCGTTGAGCGTGCAGGGCGAATGGATAGCTCGGGATATATTGGAGCGACTGGAAGGCGCCATGCGGGTGTTGCGCGCGGAGGACCCCGTCAAACTGATCATCACCGACCTGGATAATACCCTTTGGCGCGGCGTGTTGGCAGAAGAGGACGAGATCGTCCCCTGGCAGCATACCGAAGGCTGGCCGCTGGGCTATGCCGAGGCTCTGCTGGAGTGCAAGCGGCGTGGGATATTGCTGGCCATTTGCAGCAAGAACGATGAGGGACCGACCCGCGAGCGGTTCCAACAACTGTGGGGTCAGCGCTTGCGTCTGGAAGATTTTTGCTCCGTGCAGATCAACTGGCAGCCCAAATCCCAAAACATCGCTCAGATTCTGCGCACGACCAACATTCTGCCCGATCATGCCCTGTTCATCGATGACCACCCCCTGGAGATCGAAGAGGTGCGCCGGGCTTTTCCGCGGATGCGCTTTTTGACGGGGGCGCCCGAGCGCTGGCGACATGTCTTGCTCTATGCCCCCGAAACCCAGGTGGCGCGCGTCAGCGAGGAGTCCGCCCTGCGCGCCGATTCGATCCAGGCCAAGGCGGCGCGGGATCTGGCGGCGGTGGATATGGATCGGGACGCCTGGCTGCGGTCTTTGGGCCTGACTCTGCGTTTTGACCGCATTGTCGATGTCGGGCACTCCCGTTATGCCCGCGCTCTGGAGCTGCTGAACAGAACCAATCAGTTCAATACCACCGGCCAGCGCTGGAGCGATGCGGAATTGCGGGACTGGCTGGCTTCTGGAGGCTGCTTGCTGGCGGCGCGTGCCGAAGATCGCTTTACCAATCACGGCCTCGTTGCTTTGGCCCTGCTGCGCGACCATGGGATTGAACAGGTGGTGCTATCCTGCCGAGTATTTAGTCTGGGTATCGAAAGTGCTTTATTGGTCGAAGCGTTGCGACAGATGCAGGAGGGTGGACATGCGGATTTTGTGGGGCATTTCACCGCCACCGGCCGCAATGACGCCTGTCGCGACTTCTGGCCCGCCCACGGCTTTACCCAGGATGCAGGGAGTTCTTTGTGGCGGGGTTCTCTGGTACCCGACGCTCCAACGTGGATTCGCTCGGAGGGCGGATGACGAAACTGTGGATATTGATGTGTTTGGCGCCCATGACCGGATTAGTCTGGTCTGAGCATCACCCCCTGGACGCCTTGAGCAATTGGTGCAGATAACCGCGCGCCTCCCAGGACACGGTCGCCGGATTCGGCCCAACCTGCGGCGTTTGCGGTGGGGATTCTTGTAGATCACTTTGCTGCACGGCGTCACACAATGTGCTGACCCGCTGTTGGAGCGCCTCAACCCGATTGGCGAGATCAGGATGGATGGACGCATCCGGAATCGGGGGCGCGTCGCGTTTGATCAACTGTGTTACGTAATCGGTAGCCCAATGTTCCCAATCAAAACCAGCATGTTCCTGGCGGTCAATTCCAAAGGTGGGCAAAAATTTCCAGCGTAGGCGCCCCAGCGGCAGATATCGTACTTTTTGGTAGCGGGTGACCAACGTATCCAGATCTACACTGATCGCATGGGGCGCATACCGTCGCCCTTCCGGAGAGGTGCGTATTTCAGCCAGAAGCAGGGCACGGCTGGATCCGCGCTGTAGACACAGGGCATAGTGCACGAGACCGACGACATCGGGTTCACGTCCCAGGATGGCGGTGAAAGCGCCGGGTATGAATGCCGCGTTGGGCAAGGTCAACAACCCGCGTAGATCCGGTGTAAGCGCTTTTTCGCGTTCCGACATACGTGCACCTCCTAGTGCTGGTGGTCCAGTAGCAGATGTTTACAGAACGGGGCACTAGCCAACCCACTGAGTGCGAAATCGTCAAACACGCAAGCGCCGTGTGAAAATGCCGCAGACAGATCGGCATGGCTCTCGTGTACATAAAAGCGATTCAGGCCGTCAAAATACACGAAACCATATCCACGTCGCAGCAGGGCGCGTTCCCAGACCGGATCGAGGGGTACGTCGGAAAGCGGCAGCGTGCTTTCCACCACCACGATCCACGGTCTGACCTGGTTGCGTAGCCAGCCACGCAATACCTCCGGCTCACTGCCTTCCACATCGATTTTGAGCCAATGAATCTCACGTCCTTCAGCCATTTTGAATACCGCGGCCAGCGTGCTTTGCTGAACGTCGATGCGATCCACCGGGAAACCGTTATGCGCGTGTTCCTCCGCAATACTTTGGATGACGGTCGATAAGCCCGTTTCCCGGATGACATAAAAGGTGGTCTCCCCGCGCTGCTTGCCGAGCACGGCCTGGACGACCGTTTCGTCGGGACGGTCCGCGCGTAAAAGGGCTGCGTAGGCGGGTACTGGCTCCACATGGATACCACGCCAACCTCGGTCATAAAACGCGCGACTGACGGAATCTATCCGTGGATGCTGCGCTCCCACGTCGATATAGAAGCCTGACTGAACGCCCTTGAGCGCGCGCAGCAGCATGACATCTTCAAAGTTCTGCGCGTAAGAGATCCAGGTCACAACGACACCTCCAAAATACACCACAAAGGAACGGCATCTGACGTCCGGGAGTCGCCTTATCTTTCTATCACAATGCTGGTGCTGGCGCGAACATCAACGGATGACGGATGGCGCGGCATGCGCCTCACGGTAAAGCGTATTCAACTGGGATGGGGTGACATCCACATAACCCGGACCGAGCGCCTTGAGGAGCAGGTACAGGCGGTGCATACCCATGGCCCAATTCAGAACGAAGACGTTGATAAACGCCGGGCGCGTCGCGCCCACATGGGCGCGAATCTGCTGGACGAGGTAGGGGATTTCCTCAGCCTTATCAAGCGTCCAATTCGTGGCTGCCCGAAAGACCACCTGTCCGCTGGGCAGTGAATAAGTGATCCGGCGGTAACCCCGTTCACCCGCATAGCCGTAGTCGGGCATGAAAAACCTTACCTGCGGCAGCGCCGCCGCGGCCTGCGCGATGTCTTGCATGGCGCCTTGATTATCCGGCGTGAAAGCCTGATGCGTACGAAAAGTGCGCATATCCATCCGCCGCAGGTAATCCCCGGTCCATCGATAAAAATGCTGCAGGGCGGCATGGGGATGATCCGTGCGCTCCGCCC
>JAKBXD010000199.1 GCA_021840785.1 Pseudomonadota bacterium | reverse complement strand
ACATGCCATATCTTCTTTTTCATATTCGAAACCACAGCTCACGCAAGTAAGTACATCGTGGTGTGTGCCCGCGTGATAGTGCGGATCTCTCGCAATGTAGTATTTTCCCTTCGTCATGATGGCTATTATCGGTGAAAGCGTAAACGCAAGAAATAAGGCAATAAAAGCGCTGAATGACTCACCCCAGGGACCGAATGCCCCAAAGAAGGCAGCCACCGACACAATAGAGGCAATGACCATCGCACCGAAACCTACAGGATTAAAGTTGTAGAGATGAGCTCTCTTGAACTCAATATAAGATGGGCTCAACTTAAGAAGAGGTTTGTTAATCACCAAGTCTGCAACAATGGCTCCAATCCAGGCGACAGCAACGTTTGAATAAAATCCGAGGATGGTACCCAGAACCGAGAACATATTGCCTTCCATCAAGGCGAGGGCTATACCTACGTTGAGGAAAATGTAGATCACTCGTCCAGGATGGCGATGGGTCAGGCGCGAGAAAAAGTTAGACCACGAAAGTGATCCGGAGTAAGCGTTGGTCACATTGATTTTGATTTGTGACATAAAGATAAAAATAGCGGCTAGAATCAGTGCTGCTGCCGGGAATGCATATCCAAAACCTGTAATATACATATGAATTGGTTCATTGGCCTTGGCAAGGGGGGTTCCGTGTGTTGCGGCAATAGATGACAGAAAAGAGCCCATAAGCTGCTTCGTGGCACCAAGAACGACCCAACCAGGACCAGCGGCTAGGACGGCAAACCACCACTTCCACTTCTTTGCTGGTTTAATCTTCGGCATAAAACGAAGATAATCCGCTTGCTCGCCGATTTGCGCAATAAGTGAAAGGGCAATTCCGGCAGCGCTTCCCCAAAGCAATGGGTCGAACCCTGCGCCGCTAGGAGACTTGCCACCGAAATGAATCCACGTAGCGACAGTCTGAGGATCTTTGATCAGTATTGCCGCGATAGGGATAATGAACAGACTGATCCAAATCGGATTTGTCCATTTTTGAACTGCTGACAGCGCCGTCATGCCGAATACCACTAAAGGTATAATAATCAGTGATGAAATAATATAGGATATGGCGATTGGTATACCAAAGAAAAGCGTAAACGCCTGGGACATTACGGATCCCTCAAGCGCGAAGAATATGAAAGTAAACGAGGCATATATCACGGATGTTATCGTTGACCCAAGATACCCGAAGCCAGCACCGCGGGTCAGAAGATCAACATCCACATTATATTTTGACGAATAGTAGGCTATGGGAATGCCTGTTAGAAATATAATAATTGCAGCCGTAAAAATGCCAAAAAAAGCATTTGTAAAACCATACTGGATGGCAAGCGAACCACCAATGGCAAGATCTGCCATATAGGCAATACTACCCAGCGCCGCCATCGCGACTCCGTATTCTGACCACTTGCGAAATCCAGAAGGTGCGTAACGTAACGAATAATCTTCAAGAACTGGGTTATTTACAAACCCGCTAAATAGTCGCTTGGCTATTTTTTCAGTGCCCCTTCTTACTTCTGCAACCATGATATTTCTCCTTAAATGTCGCTGTTCATCCGGTTGACCACGACCAGCCACAAGACTGGTATATAGGCTCATTGAAATTTATGTATTATGCTTCACCTCATTTTCTTGATTTTTCGCAGGTGTAAAAATGTGATTTATATCCCGCACTTTTACCTATTGTTCGCGTCCGTTAGATGTTACTTTTTTCGAGGCGGGCTTCGTAAAGCATGCTCAGGGTGATCTTGCGCACTTCAAGGCGACTAGCATCGATGTGCGATCTCAGGAGTCGCTGCGCTTCACCGATGCGGCCGCGATGAATTTGTTCGAGAATCGCGGCATGTTCTTCATAGGTCGCGGAAACTCTTTGTGGCTTGGTGAAGTCCAGTCGGCGAATAATGCGCAACCGTTCCATGACGTCGTGATGAATACGCCATATTTCTGGATTTCCCCCTGCCGCCACCAACCCGGCATGGAAATCCTCATCCAGCATCCAGACGGTCTTCGCATTGCTTTCCCGCAAATCCGGCGGACAACACCAGGCCTGCATTAAAGCTCCGATACTTGGCACCTTGTCCTTACGCGACAGACGCTGTAGGGAAGATTCTTCCAGAAGGATTCGCACTTCGTAGATTTGATGGAATTTCTCGAAGTCCAGTGGTCGTACCTGCCAACCCATTCTGGGCAAGACGCTTACGTATCCTTCACGCTGTAGGCGGAAGAGCGCTTCACGTACCGGAGTGCGGCTCACCTCCATGCGTGCGGCAATCTCGTTTTCGCTGAAATGATCGCCCGGCAGCAGGCGGAAATTGAATAGATCCTCTTTTAACCGTCGGTAGGTGTCCTCCGCACGGTTCAGCGGGACCAGTGCGTCGCTTTCTGTGGCGTAGTTATGCATAGCCTCATTACTCCTCAGTATCGATAACCAGTAGTGGCATACCATGGCTCACCAAATCTCCCGTCTTGTACTGCAGACGGGTAATCTTGCCGGCACAAGGCGCACTGATAGTGAATTCCATCTTCATGGCTTCCAGAATTACCAGCGGTTCGCCAGACTGAATCGATTGCCCTGGCTCTACCAGAAATTTCCAGACACTACTGGTCATATCCGCACAAACCGTGATTTCATGTTCTTGGAGGCCCATGTCTTGTTCCATAGACGCCAGCACCGCTGCCTCGGGGCTACGTTCTTCCTCTGACCACAGAGTGATTTCCTGTGCGTAGGCATCGTCCTGACGTGACTGGAAGGCGGCGATGGCCTCTGCGTTTTCTTCCAGGAATCGTTCATACTCGCCCAGGTCGAAGACCGTCTCCTCCATGCGGATCTCATGGCGACCGCAGCGAAACGCATCCCGAAGTTGTGTCAGGGTTTCCTCGCTGACCGGATAGAAGCGAACCTGATCAAAGAAGCGCAACAACCAGGGCTTGCCATTCATGAATTGCGGGTTGCGCAGGTAAGTGTTCCAGATGGGTAGGGTACGACCAACGAGTTGGTACCCGCCGGGGGAGTCCATACCGTAGATACACATATACACCCCGCCGATACCGACAGTGCCCTCGGCGGTAAAAGTGCGCGCGGGGTTGTATTTGGAAGTGCGCAAACGATGACGCGGATCGACCGGTACCGCGCAGGGCGCTCCCAGGTAGACGTCTCCCAGACCTAGCACCAGATAGGAAGCGTCGTAGATGGTGTCGATCACTTCCTGAACGGACTCCAGCCCATTGATACGGCGAATGAACTCGGCATTGCGCGGCAGCCAGGGTGCGGTATCGCGCACCGACTGGCGGTAGCGACTGACCGCGTCCAGAGTCGCGCTATCCTCGAAGGTGAGGGGAAGATGAACGACGCGTCCCCGCACTTGCATACGCTGGATTGGTGGAAGCCCGTCCTCGATCTCTCGTAACACGGCGAGCAGGCGCGCTTGATCAATGGTGCGGCTGTCATAACGCACCTGCAACGAACGCACGCCGGGTGAGAGTTCCTCAATGCCCGGTTTGGCGCGCGCTTTCAGAGCCTCCATCAATGCATGCACACGAAAACGCGCGCGCAGATCCAGAACGTTATCCCCATATTCGAGCAAGACATAACTGTCCCCAGCCTGACGATAGGTGACCCCGGGCAATCCCGACTGGGCAGGACGCAAATCCAGTACCGGTTCCCCCTGTAGACAGGCCGGAGGCTGATTCAGACAAAGACCAGGCAGCGGCGTCAACTTCTGGATGGCGTCATCCCGAAGCACTTCCAACTGACGGGCCGTGGCGAAATCCAGGGGCACAAAGCGCACCCAGTCGCCTGGCTTGACTTGTCCCATTTTCCACAATTCAGCCTTGGCGATGGTGGCGGGACAGACAAAACCACCGAGACTGGGACCGTCCTTGCCCAGAATCACCGGCATATCGCCGGTGAAGTTGATGGCGCCGATGGCATACTCGGTATCGTGGATATTGGATGGGTGCAACCCCGCTTCGCCGCCATCCGACCTGGCCCATACCGGA
>JAKBXD010000198.1 GCA_021840785.1 Pseudomonadota bacterium | reverse complement strand
CCAGTATCTGCGGGCGGTTGTGGAGCCAGTGGTTAAATAAATCAAAAGAGCTGTCCCCACGGGGAGACAGCTCCGGGCATTACCAGCTTACGACTGACCGCCAGGGCTCGCGTCCAGTGCGAGATGATCCACCTTGCTAATCGGGATCTGGCGCGGTCGGGCTTCCTCGGCCTTCGGGAGTCGCAATGTCAGTACGCCCTCGTTCCAACCGGCTTCAATATGATCGACATCAATGTCCGCCCCAAGGCCAATTGTGCGCAGGAAGGTGCCGTAGGGGGCTTCAACGTGAAGCCAGGTTACGTTATCACGGCGCGGCAAATGCCGTTCGGCTTTGATCGCCAATCGACGCTCGCGCACCTCAATTGAGACATCCTCCCGCCGAAAGCCCGGCAAATAGGCTTGAACCAGCAGCGCGTCCGGCAACTCGGCCATGTCGAAGGGAATGGGATTGACGACCCGCCCGGACAGACCGTCTACCGGCATGCCATCCAGGTGGTCCATGAGAGATTGGCCGACTCGCATCAACTCAGTCAAGCTATCCTGAATCGCCATTGCCATCGCCTCCATACGAATTAGTGGTTTTTCTAATTCCCATTTTCATCCGTGAACGCGGCAATTCAAGATCCGTGACGCCCGTCAGCGGATGATTTGGGGCGATTTTTCTCCGATTCCCGTAAAGCGCTGCTGTTCTCTCATGCGCATGCAACGATACTGTTTCTTTTTCCTGATATTTCAGCTATCCTTCAGGTCCGCCATGCCCTTTGGTAACAGATTGGCAATGAGTTTCGGGCTTACTGAAGAGGGCACACGATCCCGAATCCCGTGGAAGGAGTCAAAAACCGATGACAAAAACCTTACTCATGGTGGCGGCCGGGGTACTAGCGGCGGGAAGTCTCGCCGGGTTGGCCACAGGCCAGGGCTCGGCCGTGCAGGCCGCCGCGATCAAGAACGTACCCAAGGCCACGCACGGGGCCTGGCATCAGGCACCGAAACGGAAGCCTTGGGCAATCCGGGGCGTGGCACGAAAGGACATCGCGTCGGCGCTTCAACTGTCGCCGAGCGCCTTGAAGAAGGACTTGGCTCAAGGGGAGACTCTTGACGCGATCGCCACGAAACAAGGAATGCCCCCCCAGACGGTCGCATCGACACTGGAAAACGATGCGAAAAAAGCGCTCGCCAGAGCCGTCAGCGCGAAACGAATATCAAGCCAAAAAGCCTCTCAGATTGAGGCCCACATGCCTCAACGGATTCAGGCATTGATGACCCGCCGCAACCTAAAACGACCTTTCTCCCATCCTGTGAGGAGTATCGACCGGCGTCTCTTGCAGGAGGCGAGCCAGGCGTTAAAGACCCAGCCGGCGACGCTCAGAGCCGACTTAAAATCCGGAAAGACGCTGGCCGAAATCGCAGGCTCACGGTCCGCCGTGACAACGCTTCAACAGACGCTCATTTCTGACACGAGGGCCCGTATTCAAAAAGCGGTGGCTTCCGACCAATTGACCCAAACGGTTGCCGCGGCACGGGAAAAATCGCTCGCGGTGCGGGTTTCGAACCTCGTGTACCAACGCCATCCACTAACCCATTGGGCCCGCCCACATCGCCGATTTCGCTGGATGAGAGGGATCATGGGTACTGCCGCCAAACAGTTGGGCCTAACCCCGACCGCTCTGAAATCCGATTTAGCCCGAGGCCAGACGCTCGCCACCCTGGCGGCCAAAACCCCCGGTGGTGTCCATGGCCTTGAAAGTACCCTCACAAACGTGGTCGTGAGCCGGATTCAGTCCCGAGCCAAAGAAGGCCACATCAACGCGCATCGTCTGAGCAGTCTTGAGGCGCACATGAGCCGTATGATTGACCACATGGTCACCCATTCGGTCTTCATGCAACACGCCGGTTGGGCCAAAACCTCCACCCACTAACCGCCCCACCAAACGGCCCCCCACCTTCCCTCGTTAAGGGATGTGCGGGGGGCCTTTGCTGAGCGGGAGCGCCTAGTGACGACAACCGGCCGGGGCACCCTTATCGTCGCGCGTGCGAAAGGACTGGCCACAGCCACAGGACGAGACCGCATTGGGATTATCGATGGAAAAACCGCCCCCCATCAAAGCCTCCACGTAATCGACCCGAATCCCTTCCAAGAGGGGTGCACTATCGGGATCAATAATCACCTGCAACGGGCCGAATTGGTACCGGGCATCCTCCTCGCGGGGGATATCAAGAGACATCCCGTAACTAAAGCCGCTGCAACCCCCGCGGGAAATGTAGATCCGAAGCCCCAATTGGGAATCCCTACCCTCCAAGAGAGTCATCACCTTCCGCTCGGCGTCTTCTGTCAATGTCACCAATCGTCTCCACCCCTTTCTGAAATTTAAGTGAGACTTCCGGCCGCTTCGAGCAAGCTGTCATCAGCGGTATCTAAACCGACCGCCACGGCCAGCAAATCGGCCATGTCGACCACCCGTAGTTTGTCCTCTACCCCCATTGCCGTCACTGAGGCCGAGAACATAGAGACGTCTTTCGGACAGGCGACCACAAAAAATGGGACGTCAGGCAATCCCAACGCTTCTCGGATGCGCTGGTTGGCGGGCCTGTCGGTAATCCCCGTTTCGTCCATCCAAATGCGTCCCCCGCCGGCGCCACAACAAAAACTTTCGGCCCCATGACGCGGCATCTCCACCAACTGGACGCCTAAACGGCCGAGAAGCGTGCGCGGCGCTTCCGTGATGTTATTCCACCGCCCGAGATAGCACGGGTCGTGATAGGTGGCACGAATGGGAACGGGTTGCCGAACCGCTATTGTCCCGGCGTCAATCCACTCCAAAAACGCCTCGGTATAGTGCTTGACCTCGGCATTCAAGCCGAATTTCCGGTACTCGTTCTTGAGCGCATTTAACGAATGCGGATCGGTGGTAAAAATGCGCTGATACTGGGCCTTTTCCAGCGCTTTGAGATTTTTTTGCGCCAAGGCTTCAAAGAGCCCGTATTCCCCGACCCGGAGCGCTTCGTTGCCGGCGTTCACCTCCGACTCATAGAGAATCCCGAAGTCAATGCCGGCATGCGTTAAGAGTTCGGCAATGCGTTGGGTGAGCTTCTGGACGCGCGGGTCCAAGGAGGCAAAGTCTCCCACAAACCATAACCACTCGACCGGTTCCTTGCGGGCGTCCTTAATCGGGATCTCGATATTCTTGGCCCAGGCTGGGCGCTTTCTCGCCGGTTGCCCGAACGAATTCCCCTGGCGATCCCACGAGACCAAGACCTTTTGGGCATTCGGATCGACGACGCCCTCTTCCAAGAGCGCCGCGCGCATTCCCGCGATTTTCGGCACGTGCTCGATGAATACCGGGCACGCCTCTTGGCAGGCCCCGCAGGTGGTACAGGCCCAAAGCTCTTCCTGAGAAATCACGCCCCCCGCCAAACTGGGCTGATCCGGATCGTTTAAGGTGCCTGCGGCCATGCGTTCATTCAACGCGTCGCGAAGTTTCAGAATTACCATTTTCGGTGACAAGGGTTGCCCGGCGGCATGGGCGGGGCAAACCGCCTGGCATCGACCACATTCGGTACACGTGTAGAGGTCGTGCATGTCTTTCCAGGTCAGATCCTGAAAGGTGCGAATGGCCATGGTGTCCTCAATCGGGGCCGGAACCAACTCTCCTTTGGGGCGGAGGTTACGAAGGAAAATATTGGGCACTGCGGCAAAAATGTGGAAGTGCTTGGAGTACGGGAGATAGGCTAAAAAGGCTAACACCACCCCCATATCGAGGAGATAGCCCACGGCGTAGCCAATGCTGGCTGCGACCGGTCCCGTCCATCCCAGAGCGACCCAAAGTCGCGAGAGCGCGTAGCCGAGAAAGTGTGCCCGCGCCACCGGATCTGGAACATGGAGAACCTTCGCGGCCACAAACGGAAAGAAGGAATCGTGAATCACGATGCCGACAATAATCGCGCCAATGAGCCCCAAAATGAGATACGCATCTTTCTCATCCGAGCCCTCGAAGCGCTCCGGACGTAAGACGATCCGGTTA
>JAKBXD010000197.1 GCA_021840785.1 Pseudomonadota bacterium | reverse complement strand
AGAAAGTCGCACGCGCGTCCAAATTTAGGGGTGCTGCTGATGGCCAGCTCTCCATAGACATTGCCATTTCCATGGCACCCACGGCATGGTGGTAGTCGGAGACGCGATAGAGGGTAGGTCCAGCCTGCCAAGCAATGGTGGTGTGGTCCCCATCGCCGGCCGCCATGACCACCATCACTCCCCGCGTTTCCGGCAATAGGTGGGTGTGAAGATATTGGACAATCCGCTTAGCAAGGGCCGTATCTTGGCTTGGAACGCCGACCACCTGAATGGTCCACTCACCCTCCTGCCACTGGATAAGTCCCGGAGAACTGTACGCCGTCCCGAGGATTCCGGTGCCCAAGTTGATGCTTTCGGCCGACGAATTGGCCGTGGGCTGGTAGAGACCGTGCTCTCGTGCAGCTTCGGCTTGGCTTGACGACGCGTACGCGGTGAGACCGAACCCGCCGAAATCCTGGGCTAATCCTTGATTGGGATTTCCCATGATGGCCGGGTTGTTGACGGACAAGGGCTTCGACGTAAGTTGCAAATGGACATGATATGAATCCGACGACCGCGTGGTGGTCGCCCCAAGATAGTCATGCGACTCGCCGCCGGTGATGGGAATCGTGGTGGGAGCCGCCAAGGTTAAGAAGGTTTTGCCCCGAAAGGTCATCATCGCCTGATTGACCACGGGGTTGAAATGGCCGGCGCCAGGCATTGGAGAGGTTGTCTTCGAGGGTGAGGCGGATCCGCCCGAAGATCGGGGGGGTCCGATCTTTGCTGTCGAAGGCTTGGTGCTAAGGGAGGAGGATGAGACCTTCGCCGGAACCGATGGTGTGCCACCCGTCGCCTGCGACGACACACCACAACCCGCCATTAGCCCCATCGAGAGAAAACCGCCTAACATTATGATCCCGGTGCGCGTACCCATGGTCGGCCTCCTTTATTTACTAAAAAGAACGGAGGAAAGTCGCACAAGGTTACAAGCGTTTTCATGACCAGTTTCCCCCATTGTCTCGTCATTACCCCTCGCACCAACTCATGTTGTGACAGAAAAAAACGCCCCGATTCCCCTCGGATGATAAGAGGTGTGCTACTATGTCATTGAATAATCTGATTTTCCGATTTGCGGGACTTTGTCCGGAGCGTGTTTCATGTCGGCCTCCTGGCGGAGCGTCTCGCCCAGGTGGAAGGAGGTCCCGGAATGTCCCTGCCCCACTGGAACCGTTATCGGATTCGCCCTCACGCCGAGATACGCTGGCACCAGCGAGCCCTTCCCTATTTGGATGCGCCCCTCGACCTTCGCCAAGCCGTGAGTCAATCCCGCTTTTGGGGCCGGTGGCACCATCTTTATGTTCATACTTGGGGTGAGTACGCATTTTTATTCTATTGGCACGAACCCTGGCCTACCGGCAAACCCGCCCCTGCAATCTTAACAACCGTGTGGCCGCTCCGCTGGGTAGAGCAAAAGGTGTCGCGCTCCCCAGACGGTGCTTAGGTCCCCGTTCTTGGTGGGCTGCCATGAGACACGTCCTTTCGCTACAATGAAAGGACAACGTCCGTATCGGGAGGGTCACATGGCATCCGCACCACTATCTGATTCGCGTGAACTGATTTTTGTCATTGAGCGATCGGGATTAACCCTGGACTGGTCTCCAGCCGATGTCGCCAGCGATCCTGAAATTGCTCGGGTCGAGCGCGCCTTTTACGAAGAATGGCTTCGCGATCCGGATATGGCCTGGCTTCACGCCGGCTTCCGAAAGCCTTTATTACCCGAGTCAGAGGGGTTTCACTTCATTTGGGAATGGTCGCGGCAATTTGTTGAAGCGTTGACGCGCGTCGACAATCTAGAAGCCCAGCGAATGGCTGTGCATCTGAAGCCCTCCGCCACCGCCATAAGGGAGGCACTCTCCCGGACTCCCGACTTTCCCGGTCAACACGTTTTGGATGCCCGCTGGCTGGAAAATTTCTGGTCTCGTTTGGAACAGGCTTTTCACACCGAAATGACGCACTATGCTGGAACGGTGTTTGAGTATTTTCTCGCCCAAGGCGCGGACATCCAGCCTCAAGGACGCATCTTCTTTCATTTGGTCGAGAGCAAGGATGCCGACACACCCTTCGCGTTTTTAGCCACTTATGCCCCGGAAGAGTCCGGCCAGGGCCGTCACGTTCCCTTGAAAAATGCCTTGACCGCCTATCAAGATGCGCCCCACCAGCTCTTGACGCTCTTGTCGTCAGTGAGCCGAGCTGCCGAAGACAGCGGATTTTTAGCCGCCCTGTTGGACTCCGGGGAAATCTTCCAACCGCTTAAATTAAGTCACCAAGACGCCTACCGGTTCCTCAAGGATGTCCCCCTCTACGAGCGGGCCGGCATTCGCTGCCGAATTCCAAAGTGGTGGAAGGGGACGGCGTCGCGCGTACGCGCGACCGTCGCGGTAGGCGAGAATCCCCCCTCGCGGGTGGGAACCGATGCCATCCTGGATTTTCGCGTGGGACTCGCTCTAGGCGATGAGCCCATCACCGAGGACGAATTACGCGCGTTACTCAACGAAACCGAGGGTCTCGCCTATCTCAAGGGCAAGTGGGTTGAGGTCGATCATCAGGCGCTTCAAAGCCTCTTGGAAACTTTCGAGTCACTCACCCAAAGGGCCGATTCGATGACCTTCCTGGACGCGCTGCGCTTTGAACTCTATCACGGCCAGGCAAGCGAAGACGACGATCCCACCCCGGTTCAGATAAGCCACGGGGCCTGGCTCCAGGATGTGATAAACCGCCTAAAGCAACGCACCCTCGATACCTCGTTTAATCTGGGTCCCGAGTGGCGCGCCGAGCTCCGGGAATACCAAGAGCGCGGCGTGGCCTGGCTCTGGCAGATGCGGCAATGGGGACTCGGTGCCCTTCTCGCCGATGACATGGGACTCGGAAAGACCGTGCAGGTGCTGGCGCTGTTGACAGCGCTCCGCCAAAACGGTCCCCTGTCAGCACTTTTGGTTGTGCCGGCCTCGCTCTTGGGCAATTGGACCGATGAGATGGAAAAGTTTTCGCCTGGTCTAAAAGGTGTGATTGCGCATCCCTCCTCGTTGGGGCAATCCGGTTCCCAAGAGGACTTAGATGACGCTGATGTCGTCATGACCACCTACAGCATGGTGCAACGCTATGACTGGCTTCGAGATCGCACCTGGGATGTCTTGGTTTTAGATGAAGCCCAAGCCATTAAAAATCCAGGTACCAAGCAAGCCCGGGCGGTGAAGGCCCTGTCGGCGAATTTTCGTCTAGCGCTGACGGGGACACCCGTGGAAAACCGCTTGACGGATCTCTGGTCGCTCTTCGATTTCTTGAACCGAGGGCTTTTGGGGGCACCTCAGGAGTTTTCCCGCTACACCAAGGAATTGGCGCAACGGCCGGAGGGCTACGGACCACTCCGGCAAATGGTCAGTCCCTTCATTCTGCGACGCGTCAAAACGGACCGCGCGATTATCCAAGACCTGCCGGAAAAGATTGAAATGACGGCGCGTGCCACCTTGGCACGCCGCCAAGCGGCCCTCTATTGGGACGTGGTGGAACATTTCAACCGTCAATTAGAAAAGGTCGAGGGCGCGAACAGAAAGGGCCTCATTTTGGCGACGCTCATGAAGCTGAAGCAAATCTGCAACCATCCTGACCAATATCTTGGCCAGTCGCTCTTTGATCCCCAAGAAAGCGGCAAATTTGAACGTCTGAAAGAAATTGTGGAAACCATCCGCGATCGCCGCGAGCGCGTCTTGGTCTTTACGCAATTCCGGGAAATGACCGATCCCCTGTCAACCTTCTTGGGGTCCACCTTTGGCCGTCCGGGCCTCGTTCTCCATGGTCAAACGCCGGTGCCCGAGCGACGGCGGTTAGTCCAAGCCTTCCAAGGTCCAGACTACGTTCCGTTCATGGTACTCTCATTAAAGGCTGGCGGCGTGGGCTTAAATCTGACCCAGGCCAACCACGTGATTCACTTTGACCGGTGGTGGAATCCTGCCGTGGAAAATCAGGCCACCGACCGTGCGTTTCGCATTGG
>JAKBXD010000196.1 GCA_021840785.1 Pseudomonadota bacterium | reverse complement strand
GTCGGCCTTCAACCAACTGCAGACCTATAAGCAGGAGATCGGGAGTCTCTTTGCCTATAACGAGGTCTTGGTGGTATCCGATGGCACCAGTGCGCGTATGGGATCGCTTACCGCCAACACAGAATGGTTTAAGGTCTGGCGCACCATAGATGGGGCAGGCGATGCCCCCAAGACCGCTTTAGAGTTAGAGGTGCTCATACGCGGCGTGTTTGCGCCTGCCCGTTTTCTTGATCTGCTCCAGCATTTCGTTGTGTTCGAGGACGACACCGACAGCGATCAGATCCACAAGATCATCGCGGGCTACCATCAGTTCCATGCGGTCAACGCCGCCGTCGCCGAAACGGTAAGGGCGAGTGGTCTGACTGATCGGGATCATCTTCGCGAAGAAGCGGGACATTATGCGGTCACAGGCCAAAGCCCCGGTGGTAAGGTAGGGGATCGCCGCGCCGGCGTGGTCTGGCATACCCAAGGCTCCGGTAAGAGTTTCTCCATGCTCTTTTATGCCGCGCGCATTATCTGTCACCCCGCCATGCACAACCCGACCTTAGTGGTCTTGACCGACCGCAATGATCTTGATGACCAACTCTTTGGGCAGTTTCAACGCTGCCAGGAGATCCTCCGACAAACCCCCTTACAGGCGGAGAGTCGCGAGCAGTTAAAAGAGTTATTACAGGTCGGCAGTGGCGGGGTGGTCTTTACCACCATCCAGAAGTTCTTAGTTCCCAAGGGGGAGAAGAGGCCCTTACTCTCCTCCCGATCTAATATCGTTGTCATTGCCGATGAGGCCCATAGAAGCCAATATGATCTGATTGATGGGTTAGCCCGTCATCTTCGTGAAGCGCTCCCCCAGGCCTCCTTTATTGGATTTACCGGCACCCCCATTGAGCGCAGCGATGCCAATACCCGGGCGATCTTTGGGGACTATATTAGTATCTATGATATTCAACGGGCCGTCGCCGACTATGCGACCGTTCCTATCTACTATGAAAGCCGGGTCGCTAAACTCGCCTTAAACCAATCGCTATTACCCCAGATCGATGCAGAGTTCGACGAGATCACCGAAGGCGAGGAAGAAGACCGCAAACAACAGCTGAAAAGCAAATGGGCGGCACTGGAAGCCTTAGTCGGTGACCCTAAACGTATAGCCCTTATTGCTGCAGATCTCGTCCACCACTACGAGCATCGCCTCGAGGCGTTAGATGGCAAGGCGATGGTGGTTTGTATGAGTCGGCGCATCTGTGTGGAGCTCTATAACGCCATTATTAAGATTCGTCCTGATTGGGCCAGTGCCCCCGACGACAGTCTGGAGGTCGAGAAAAAACAGGCCTGCGTGGTGAAGATCGTGATGACCGGGAGCGCCGAGGATGGTCCGGATTGGCAACCCCATATCCGCAATAAGGCCCGCCGCCGAACGTTGGCTACCCGCTTTAAGGACAGTCAAGACCCGTTTCGGATCGTGATCGTGCGGGATATGTGGTTGACGGGCTTTGATGCCCCTTGCCTGCATACCCTGTATGCCGATAAACCCATGCGCGGTCATGGTCTCATGCAAGCGATCGCGCGGGTCAACCGTGTGTTCCGTGATAAGCCCGGCGGTCTCGTAGTGGACTACCTAGGCCTCGCCGATCAATTAAAACAGGCCTTAGCCACCTATACGGAGAATGGGGGACAGGGAAGCCCCAGTATTGATACCAGCGAGGCCATTGCCGTGATGCAAGAAAAACACGAGGTGGCTTGTGCCCTGATGCATGGCTTTACCTGGGACACATGGATTACCGGAACGCCGACCGAGCGTTTAAGTCTGATCCCCACTGGCCAAGAGCATGTCTTGGCGCAAGACAATGGTCGGGCGCGTTTCCTGCAGGTGGTCACAGAACTCTCGCAGGCCTTTGCGCTCTGTGCCGCGACCGATGAGGCGATAGACCTACGCGATGACATCGCCTTCTTTCAGGCGATCAAGGCGCAACTCGCCAAGACCTCCGGCACCCAACGTCCCCCGGAAGAGCTGGATCACGCCATTCGCCAGCTGGTGTCGACGGCCATAATGGCCAATGAAGGCATTATCGATGTCTTCACCGCCGCAGGCCTTAAGAAACCCGACATCTCCATTCTTTCCGATCAATTCTTAGCCGAAGTCCGAGGCCTTAAACATAAGAATGTCGCGGCCGAACTCCTGGCCAAACTCCTCAAAGACGAGATCAAGCTGCGTTCCGTACGCCATCTTGTTCAAAGCCGACAATTTAGCGACATGCTGAAAAAGACCCTCACCGCCTATCACAATCGGGCGATTGCGACCCAAGAAGTGATCGAGGAGCTCATTAAGCTTGCCAAAGAGATGGATGCGGCTACTAAACGCGGTCAGGATCTCGGTCTCAATGACGACGAGATCGCCTTCTACGATGCCTTGGCGGCCAATGAGAGCGCCGTTCAAGCCATGGGCAATGACGAACTGAAAGTGATTGCCGCCGAACTCGTGACCCAGGTCCGCAAGAGTGTCACCATCGATTGGTCGGTCCGGGAAAGCGCCCGGGCGCGCATCAAGGTGATGGTGAAACGTATTCTTAAAAAACATGGCTTCCCACCGGATCTACAGGAGGAGGCGACGAAGACCGTGTTGGCCCAGGCCGAATTGTTGTCGGCTTTATGGGTGGCGGTGTAAGTAAGATTAAGGTATGGATAGGAAGCGGATTTGGCGTGTATGGGGCGCCTAAGGGAGGGTTGAATTAATGGCACGCTACTATACGTTAGATCGGGCAGATACGCTCAGGTCGGGAGCTGTTATCAATTACGAGACGGATTTTAGTAGCGCGTGGCCGTTGCCGCTCAAAGGGAAGTTTTGCCAGGAGGACCTGGAAAGCCTATCGCGTGATCTATTTCCCAATGGATTAACGAGCCATGGGAAGCGGTATTTGTTGAAGGAGGCTTTCCTCGTTAAGTCGGACTTTGGGTCAGAGGGGCAAAAAGTCAGTGTCGTATATGAACCGATACTGGAATTGCTCCTTGAGGTAGTTCGTAGGGCATATTTTCCGGAAAAGCCATCTCGTTTTTCCGCGCTTTTTGCGTGGGGGACTCTTGCCGAAGCAGAGGCCTTTCGGAGCCAACACGGGGCTGGTAGAGGGAACATCTATGTTGTAGAGGCCGGCAGTGCTTTTCGTGCCGATATGAGCTGGGTGGCGCTTGGAGGCACCAATGCGGCGGCGCTATGGCTCGCAATGAAATACTGGCGGGGAGAGGCGAGCGCGGACCCGGCCTGGGAACTTTTAATATCTCCACCAGTGACAGTTGGCGACAAGGTCGGCTCCACAGTTGCCTAAGGCAATTAAGGCAGGACGTAAGCTCAGCGATTGGTATCTGCGCTGCAAGGCCATAGAGCCCTATCCGCTCACCGAAGCGGTCAAGCAATCGCTTATGGACACGGATTACCGGGCCACGAAGATGGCATTTGGCAAGAAGGATGGCAAATCTGATAAAACCGTGATCGTCTATAACGCCCGCATCATCCTGCGCGATACTCCGCTTGAGGCCTACGATTATGTCGTCAATGGGAAGTCAGCCATTGAGTGGATCATGGAGCGCTACGCGGTGACGGTGGATAAGGATAGCGGAATCCGGAATGACGCCAATGACTGGTCGGAGTATCCAAGATATATTGTGGATCTGGTGAAGCGGGTGGTGAGGGTGAGCGTGGAGACGGTGAAGGTCGTCAACAGTCTCCCATTTTTGGGTGAGTCTGTGACCGAGGGGACCGGCGCTGACACCACGTAACCAGACGAAGAGAACATCAAGGAGCGCATGAATTATCAGAATCCACTTTTTCGTGAAGCGCTTGCTTGCTATACAAAACTGGCATTCTTATCACTTAAGGAAGGTTTGCCGCCTGGTACCTTGCTATCTGCTATGTCTGCATGTTGGCACCGGTGGGTACCCATAGAGGGACTGAACGGGTTGACATACGAATCGGTAGAGAGCCCTATGTACCCACATCATGTTCTCCAAAACTTCTGGCCTAGCTGGGCCCCATCCCTTGGACAGTTTCTCCGGTTTCTTA
>JAKBXD010000195.1 GCA_021840785.1 Pseudomonadota bacterium | reverse complement strand
CGCATCCATCCCACGCCGAATGCGTGGGACACCCGCCCACCGCTACAAGCACGCCTTAAGGAGGGATTTCCGTGAGTACACTCAAAACCCTGCGTCATCTGACGGCGCTCCCCGCCGTCGCCCTGCTGCTGGCTGCAAACTATCCGGTTTCCCCAACCGCTTCTTCTCTTTCCCCTCGTGCCCTGTTGCACTCATCCGGCATTCCCGCCACGCCGCCTGCGCTTCCGGCGTTCTCCTTTGCCCGCATCCAAGCCTCCACGACGCCCAACCACGCCCAAGCCGACGGCTCCTGGTGGCGCCGCGCCGATCCGCATTTCACGCTCAACGCCAGCCTACTGGCGGCCCACACCGCACACCCGCTAATCGCCTTGCAACCTGGCACAAAAGTCTTGCTAAACGCCCAATGGACGCCCACGCCCCACGGACACTTCTCCGGCATCCGGTGGCGCGTCAACAGCCGTCAAGCCACCGTAGGCTCGGTTCCCTGGACCGCCTTCAAGAATCACCCCCTTATGCTGAATGGGGCCGGCGTGTTCGGCTTATCCAGCACGTTCTCCAATCCCGCGCAATTCCAGGCGCATGCGCCGGGCGTCTACACCATCCAAGCCTTCTGGCACGGATCCTGGAGCGTTCCCCTGGTGCTAACCGTGGGACTCTCCTCCTTGTCCACCGGCCCCTGGCCGGTCGTTCCCCCTGCCGCTATGGGCGTGGTCGCCGCGTCCGCTTCGCGTCTCGCCCAGGATCCCCACATGCACCTGCTCTCTGCCCAAAAGGGCCGAGCCCGCCAGGCGGTCATCCATGTCGGATCGCTCGTCGACGGCTGGATGCCGGTCTACGGCACGATCCCCCCCTCCGCTTTTTTGCCTCAAGCCGCCCATACGCTGACCGTGAACATCAGCAACTATTCCCCGGCGACCCACACCTCGCATTTTTGGAGCTACGACCTGCCCCTGAACGCCACCGGCCAGTTCGCCGATTGGATGCGAGATCCCTGGCACAACCCGCATCCCACCTCCGTCGCCTTCACCATCAACCAAGACGCCGTCTTTACCGCCAAGACGCTTCCTCTGGACCAACGCACCTGGCCGCGCACCGGCAACACGGTCGCTTACACCGACGTGGCATTCGGCTCCTCGGACAATCCATCCCCGTCCGTGCCGCCGAACGTCTTGGAACACCTGGCGACCGGTCTGATGAACCTGAACACGCGCGCCATCGTGCCCTATGTGCATCTCGCGCAAGCGCTCCTGCACAACGCCCCCTCGCTCGACACCGGACTGGCGGCGGTGGCCAACTATGTTTCCGAGCGCGTGGCGTACAACCACGCGGAATGGACCGCGCAAATGATCCCCCTCACCACCGCCAGCCAAACGTTGCAAACGGGACTCGGAGTCGGCGACAATTACGCCACCGCCTTGGCCACGCTCTACCGGGCCCTCGGCATTCCAGCCCGCATCGTGACCGGCGTCACGCGCCCATCCATCCACACCCCTTGGACGACTCTCACGGTTCCGAAAAACGGCGAAGACTGGGTGCAAGTGCAGGGAACCCACGGATGGATCTCCATCGACCCAACCTGGAACACTCGAGGCACGCTGCCGCTCCAGTTCATCACCAATGCCTACACGACCAACACGACGTTTCTACTCGACAGTCATCATGCCGTTGCGCTGGACCACGTTCTGAACAATTAGGATCCCAGCCGATCCATGCCGATACGTTGTAGACCTGCCAACGAAGGTGCGATCGTCCAGGCGGTCGCCCCAAAGTGCTCAGGATGCGCGGGACCCGTGCCTGGGAACCCCCCCGGTGGGAATCGGCTTGCTCACTTCGGGCCCCGCGCTGGGGAAGGCATTGCCGGAAACGGCGCACGCTTGCCCTTCCGGCGTGGGCATTTCGGCGCGGAAGGCGGCGTTCACCTCCGCTCACGTCACCCAGGCGACTCGGTTGGGGTCTTCAGAGTTCGCCGCGCTGACCCGATTCCTACCATGGTCTTGTTGAGCGAAAAAGACTCGGGGTACCAGAACAGGACACTTTCCCACCGCCTATTGCACAAAGCCATTCATCTTGCACCCTGATGTGGAGTTGAACGCATAGCTCTAGATGGTCCTCAACTTCGCACGGGTTGTGTTTGAAATTCGTGGTGTTCATGATGCCCCCTCCATTATGTGGAGGTTTGAAACACAAATTTACTTCAGAAAGGATGGTCGTCATGTTTGAGCGAATGCTGAGTGCCTATGGTTTCGTAGGTTTCATCGCTGCCTTGATCATGCTGGCGTTGACCGTATGGGGCGGTGAGATACGCGTAGGAATTTCTCGCCGCCGGGAAATTCGGATGTTCACCCGAGGACTTGGGGCACGGCGGGGGAGAAGAGGTTGACGCGATAGTTTGCGTGAGGGACATCACAGATCACCTCGACCCCATATGGCACAAAGCCTTCGTTATTTTACCGTTCGAAAGGCCGCGCGTATTCTTATCTCAGACATTCCTTGATCATTACACGTTCTGCCGTGCATAGACGGAGACGATGCGCCCATTGGGCAATGCTGTGCCGGTTGAATTAGCCGAAGCGGCCGCCCGATCCGTCGCCTCCTCCCTGAGATCATTGCGATGCCAAACCCGCTGATCCGCACAATGCCCCGAAGGCTGTCATCGCGGTGAATCTGGGAGGATTTTTATGTCAGTAGACTCGTACCGCGTACCATCGGTGCGCGGATGGCGCAGGGATGGCGTTTTTATCCAGTTGGGCGATAGTCTTGCTGGGTATCCCACGTGGGACCGACCCACGGTCATCATTTCTGATGGCCCTTATGGGGTGAACGGCTTTCCAGGGGACCCTCCATCCGTCGATCCTCTCCCGGAGATGTATGCGCCTCACATTCGCCAGTGGTCAGAACGTGCGTTGCCGTCTACGACGCTTTGGTTTTGGAACACAGAACTCGGATGGGCCACCGTCCACCCCGTCTTGGTCAAATGGGGTTGGGAATATCGTGGTTGCCATATTTGGAATAAGGGGTTAGGCCACGTTGCCGGCAACGCCAATTCAAAAACGCTACGCAAGTTTCCTGTTGTAACCGAGGTATGTGTGCAATATATACGGAGTGTCCAGCTGCCGACGAAGGAACATGAAAAGCCATTGCCCATCAAGGATTGGTTGCGGGCTGAATGGGAACGGACCGGTTTGCCTTTCAGCAAGACGAATGCCGTGTGCGGCGTCAAAAATGCAGCGACTCGCAAGTATTTTACCCAGGATTCCCTTTGGTATTTTCCGCCGTCGGAAGCTTTTCAACAATTAGCGGACTACGCCAATGCGTATGGAAATCCATCGGGTAGACCCTATTTTTCTATAGATGGCATCCATCCCTTGACAGGAGCCGAGTGGGAATTGATGAGGGCGAAGTTTACGTGTCTATTTGGGGTGAATAATGTCTGGAATGCGCCTCCCGTTCGGGGTCCAGAGCGGGTGAAACTCGGAAGGAAAGCTTTGCACCTGAATCAAAAACCGCAGTCCCTCACCCAGCTTATCATCGAATCTTCATCGGACGAGGGGGATGTGGTGTGGGAGCCGTTTGGCGGAATGTGCACCGGGGCGGTGGCGTCACTCCAGTTGCATCGTCGCTGTTACAGCGCGGAAATATTGCCAGAATTTTACGAAGCTGCGGTGAAAAGGCTGCAAACCTTCTCATAACGAAAGCCCCAGGCCTGGGATGAAACCGTGACCGAGGGGTTTATTAGTTCCCCTGTGCCGTTCCGCATCCCACCACGGGTTCGGTGCTTGGACGCCCGCGAGCGCCGCCACGCGGGAAGCCAGCATCCTCTTTACGGTCACCTTTACCGCAGTGTTTCTCGGGACCCGGGGGTTCACCCAAGCGCCTAGCGGACGATGGCCCTTTATACTGCATCCGCACGATCCTCTGCACCCCGGAAGCATGAACGTCCGTGGTCGTCCAGGCGTTGTGGGTGACGATCGCGTGCGTGATGGCGTGGGGAAACGTGCTTTGGCCGATCGGATGGATCCTTTGGCGGCGTTTTCGTCCGCTTCCTTCGCCGCCTCAAGCCAAGCGCTTTCCTCC
>JAKBXD010000194.1 GCA_021840785.1 Pseudomonadota bacterium | reverse complement strand
CATCAATGCTTATTCTATATCCAAAATCAACCGTAAATGTGAGGGTAAATATAAACTTATTTTCCATTTTTTTCTTGTCAATATCTCTTAGACGATACTGATTTGCGCCACCACCCATATCGTGATCAATATATACTGATATATTATTTCCATAAGCTAATTCTGTGCTGCTATATAAAATATCTTTACTTACCATTCCTTCTATCCAACGCTCATATACTGGAAGTGGATAGAAATTGACAGAAGAAATTTCAACATGATCTAAATCATTCAAAATTAACTTCCAATTTGTTTCCAAATTAACCCCAAGGTTGGCAGAAAATTTTCCATAGAATCGGCAATTTTTGGAAAATTCGGTATGTGAATAATTTGAATGTACATCAGAACTTGGGAGACCATAGACCAAGTCAACAACGTACTTATTCCCATCTCGGCCAGAAACTTCCAAAGAAATGTTATCTATATGCGATCTCACGTCAAAAACCCAGCCACTGACTCCAACATTACCTTCCGTAACGATTATTGAGTCGACATTAAAAAATACGTAATGCTCGTGGCCTTGCTCGAGATTTACGCTGACTTTCCCACTGTGTTTTCTTCTCGTATAAATTTTCCGCCCCAGCGAGGTCATCGTCCTGAAAGGATATGTCCACCGCCACGAACGGGAGGTTCGCAACGAATTGAGGTCGTGCTCTCGCTCCTCAAGCGCGCCCCGCAGCGCCGACACATCAGCCTCACCTCGCGCCAGCGCCTCCTCGAGTTCCGCCAGCCGACGATCACGCGCCTCAAGCGCGCCCCGCAGCGCCGACACATCAGCCTCACCTCGCGCCAGCGCCTCCTCGAGTTCCGCCAGCCGGCGATCACGCTCCTCAAGCGCGCCCCGCAGCGCCGACACATCAGCCTCACCTCGCGCCAGCGCCTCCTTGAGTTCCACCAGCCGGCGATTGCTGCTATCTAAACGTGCAGTGATTTCAGAAAAGATTTCTTCTTTTCTGGGAGGAGGATAATCGAATCCAATAATGCGCGCAACATCGGAGTTACTTAACATCTCATGCGGATATTGCGGTTTGTGAAGAAGAAGGAGAACCAAATCATCGATAATTTTTATTTCTGGTAAATTGCAAATGCGAAGCTGATTGTTGTAGCTATCTACTTTCTCACTAGGTATCAATAAAAGTCCGCATTCCTTTCCAGAACCGAATATATTTTCTTTTTCATTGTAGAAATTTTTTAAATTATACGCATTATTTAAAACACCGTACACTTGATATTTTTTTTCTAGTGACCACGAAAAAAATTTGTAAGAATTGTTAATAGAATTTACTTCTATAAATACAATAGGTCTATATTTTTCTATTTTAGATTCTGCACCGCTTACAACATCGAACTCCATACCTTCTACATCAGCTTTTATAAAATCTATTCTACCTATATCTAAATCATCTAAGCGTTTTATATCTATGGAATTGGGATTATTAAAATCTTCTAAGCAATAGTTTTCTGGTATAATACGAGTTGCGCCTCTATTATTATATGAAATATTCCCAATTAAAGCAGAATTATTAGATGAACCCAGAGCGAAATTGTGACAAAAAATATTTTTAATGTCTGATTGTCTGGCATTTTTTTCTAAATAAAGAAATACGCTATTCTGCGGTTCAAAAGCATGCACAACACCTTCCGGACCAATAAAATGTGAGAAAGCTCTAGAATGGGAGCCTATGAAGGCACCCGCGTCTATTATGACACTTCCTCGCGTAATAAATTGCGTTATGATATTGATTTCTTCCTCGGCCCATTCTCCGTATTTTCTTAGAGATTTAATGATTAAGTCGTCTTTCCAATCGGGAAGTTCAAAAATACCATATCGAGTGTCTAGTTTTGTGTCTTCAGGGTGCATTATCCGCCTCTCTTGCAGCCGCCCCCTGATCCGACAAGCCGGCAAAAAGCCGCCTAGCGATATCGATGAGGATCTTTACGCCCTCTAACTCAACATTCTGTGATGGTCAACCAAGCATCACCACCAATTTTACCGACCACGGACGGGACCATGGCACCGGCGGCAAGATGATCATTGCGGGGGATTTGACCCCCAACGGCCCATTATGGAAGCAATTACAAGTTTTTTGCCTATCGGGCTTGTGCCCTTGCCGGTTGGGCGGCGGCGAACGCTTCCGTCAAGGCGGTTTTCACTGCTTCGGCGGAGAAGCGCGCGGATACATAGGCTTGCTGTGCCTCGGCGCGATGCCGCCAAAGCGCGTCATCCGCGAGGAGCCGGCACGCGGCCGCCGCGAGCGCAGTCGTCTCCTTACCGATGTCGACGATGGACTCGATCCCAGGCATGCCCTGGACACCGACCGGGGTGGTAACCACCGGAACGCAGTTGTGCATCGCCTCCACCACTTTGAGCTTCACGCCCGCGCCGGATCGCAACGGACATATCGCAACACGCGCCTCGCGATAGGCTGCCGTCAACTCCAAATCCGTCACGTTGCCTCGCACCTCCACCCCTGACCGCGTCAAAGCCAACACGTCGGGGGATGGGTTGGAACCGACGAGGGTCAATCTTGCCCCAGGATGATCGCGCCTGATCAATGGCAAGATCTTTTGCACAAGCCAAATGGCCGCATCGACATTGGGCGGATGGCGGAAACTGCCGACGAAAAGCAAATTCGGCGCTTCTGGGGCTGCTTTGAGGCTAGGTGGGGAAGAAGGCGGCAAAACATAGGCGGGCACACTGCGCGCACGTACCCCCGGCGCCAATTGCCGCACAGATTCGGCCTCCTCTTCGGAGGGGTAGAGAACGACGTCCACCATTCGCCAAATCCGGCGTTCAAGCGCCTCCATCTTGGCGATCGCGGCATTCTTGGCTGGATTCTGCTGGGCTCCGGGCTCGCTCGCCATGCGGGCGAAGTGCAGATCATGGCCGTAAAAAACGATCGGCGCTTGACAATGGCGGCGAAGCGGCGCCAGCAACTCGGTCGCCACGGACGGCCGAGAGAGGAGGATTTCATCCACCTCGGCGCCGTGTTGGCGAAGCCAAGCCTCGGCACTCTCGTACCAAGGGCCATAAATCACCTCGATTCCGCGTGCTTCCAGCACCTCGGCATAGCCGGGTGAACGGTAGAGATTCTCCGGCAGGAATTTCACCACGCGCCCAGTTGCCAGCAACGCGTCCATGAACGCGAGCATGGTGCGCGATCCGGCATCGCGATCCGGCTCCGGCACGTAATGGTCGACGACCAGGGTCAGGCGTCGCGTAAGCGAGCGATCGCGGGCGCGCAGCACACGTTCGCCATTCGGCAGATGCTCGCGCTCCAGCATTTCCCGCCAGCGCTCTCTGAGACGCTGGGTATTGATGACCTGATGGGCTTTGACACCCTGGCTGGTATCGGTGCCGTGGGTGATGCCTTCATGGTGGATGACCACCGAGCGTGGCTGATAAAGCACCTTCCATCCCGCCGCCCGCAACCGGAAAGCAAGATCGCTGTCCTCGCAATAGGCCGGCAGGAAATGCTCATCAAAGCCGCCCATCTCCTCCCAGAGCGCGCGGGGCAGCATGATGGCGGCGCCGGAAATATAGTCCACTTCGCGAACGTAATTGAATTCAGGTCGCTGCGGATCGGATCGGTTGCCGTAGTTCCAGGCCGAGGCGTCCCGCCACATGATTCCGCCGGCCTCCTGCAGGCGGCCATCGGGATAGATCAGTTTCGACCCGACCAAGCCTGCATCGGGCCGAGCGTCGAACAGCTCCACCAGCGTGTCCACGGCGCCCGGGAGTAGCTCGGTGTCGTTGTTGAGAAAAAAAAGAAAATCGCCTTTGGCTAGCTTTGCCGCGGCATTGCAGCTCCGCAGAAAGCCCATGTTCTCTGGCCAGCGGATGAAGCGCAGACCGGAAACCCGCTCTAACGCGAGCACGTCTTCGCCGGGCGTCGCATCGTCAGCAACCAGCACCTCAAACGGCGTTGCCGGCGGTGCGGCGGCGATGCTGGCGAGACAGCGGAGCGGGTAATCAACGCCACCATAGGTCGGAATGATGATGGTGACGCGCGGTGTCGCCGAGACCGGCAGATGAATCGTCTCTG
>JAKBXD010000193.1:682-4117 GCA_021840785.1 Pseudomonadota bacterium | reverse complement strand
GCCGCCGCGTAGGGCACATCCTCTTCATCTACCCATATCTCAACCACGTTGTCGCCGGTCTGCGCCATTTGAATACCTGCCGCGTAACGACCTGAGGGAGCCCGTAAAGTTTTGCCACCCAAAGATTCTTTACCGACCGCCCACTTCACCCACTCTCGGTAGACTGCCTTGGCGAGATCGCCCAGTAGGTTGGGGTCCACATCGGTATGAACCGTGTACATAGTTCCTTTCGCCATGTCAGCCGCTCCCAAATGCAAACGGAGACGTAGCGGTGTTGCTTCCGCTGCGCGAGCGCGTCCATATATCCAATAACTGACAGTGTAGCCGTAGCGGGAGCGGATTGCCGACAGCCCCGAAAGGCCGAAAGTGCGGAGCACCACCTGCGGTGCGAAACACAACGTACACCGGGTCCGCGTAGTATTCCACCGTGTATGCCGTACCATTCGGGTACGTATCGGCCAAAAACACCCCACCACTGGACACGGTGTAGCCTACCCCGGAAACCACAGAATGAGTCGTAGGATCGTACACCCGAACGGCACCGGAGGAAGCAATCGAAAGCCCCTGGCGATAAGGCAGATAGGGATTATCCCCGACGGCTAGCGTAGTATTGAACCGCTGCGGCGCATTGGGCTCGATGAAAGCGTCGTACACCGTAGCCTGCGTCCACGGGCCTACTTGTGAGGGGGGTATGGTGATCGTCGGGTTTGCCTCCCACACGTTGCCCTGCGTCGGGTCCATGAGGCTCCCCGGCTCGTTCCCGTAATTGGTACGCCCGATATGCGTCAACAAACCAAAAAACGGCTCCGACGGGGCATCCCAATAAATTCCGCGACCATTGCAGGTAGTACAAGCCGGGTCCGGCGATCCCGGCACCTCCAGGTTTCCCAGTACACACGGACACTCATGCCCCTTCATATACTGAAGCTGGACGCCATACGCGGCCAATAACTGCTCGAACGGGTCGGACGGCAGTATAAATGGTGAAGAAGGCGGCAGGAAAGGGACGTTAGACATGCACAGGCCCGGAGCGGTGAACTGCTATGAGGATACGACAGAGTGACAGACAGGGCAAACGACGGAGGGCTGCGCCGCAGATCAAAGCGTAATGAGCATTGGCCCCGATACCTTGTTGAACGCTGTCTGTAGCAGGTCGGTACGCATGCGCGTAAACTGTTCGATTAGGCCAGAATACGGGCCGCTCTTAGGATACTGGGTTTGGTACTGAAGGCCGTCCACGTTGATGTTGTACTGCGTCGCGCCGAAGTTCAGCGTCCCTTGAATGGTCATGAGGGCCTGGATCGCAGCCTGAGCCAACACCAACTGCTTGATGAAACTGAACCGGGAAATGTAGTCGTTCGGGGTCAGCCCTGCGGTGTACTGAAGCCACAGGCCGCCCGGAATGGACTGCGCGAAACCCATGAACGATAACTGCATGGCGAATAGAGGAAGCATCTGGACATTGGCCGCAGGCACAAGGCGGACCAGCCCAAAATCCGTATCCTCTACATACCACGTAGGCGGCACTCGGAAAAAGTCGTTCAGCAGTGGATAAATGTAGGCGATGTTCTTGACCGACGTATAGTCCAATGCCGAGTAGGTAGCTGACCGCACGGGCCGATAGCGAAGACTCTGCACCATCCAGCCCTCATCCTGTGCGCGAGGAAAGAAGAAGTCGTAGGGAGCATCTTCCAGGTCGTAGTCCACGCCCAGTTGCTGCACACCGGAGGACGCGGGATTCACGATCAGACCCGTTGCGTTCGTAGCCGTCGGCTGCCGGGTAGGAGGAGACGCTACCCATGTCTGCGTCAGTAACAGTGTCGTTTCCTGCTCCACCCAATCTTCCGCATAGCGTATCCACCCCAACATAGTCCCGCTCGACACGGGCGTCGGTGGGTTGCCATAGTATTGGATCGGAACGCCCACGAAGTTTTGCAGGTCTTGAGGCATCAAGCCGGTCTTGGTCGGGCCTCCGGTAGTCGGATAAGCTACCACCGTAGGTTGCGGTTTTGTGCTAGTGTCCCAAGTCCACAGCGCCCCCGTCGGCACCAGGGGTGCATCAATCGTTGACTGAAGCGTCGTGTTATTGAGGTCTTGTGGCATTTAATCGGTCAACCAGACTTGGGAGGACGCCCACGACGGCGCACAAAATTGGTCGGTAAAGTAGGCACTTCGGGTACTTTGACCTCCGTCTTCTCGGGTTGGCGTGCGCTGCGTTCCTCAGCTACCTGCTCCAAGGCGTCATCTACCGTAGTAACAACCCTCGCTGGCGTGGACAGGGTAACATTCCCAAACACCTCCAGCAGCACGTCCGAATGACTCTGGAGCGCGGATAGGTCAGCGATCTCCCCTACCGACTGATACATCGCCCCTTTACGAACAAACCGCGTGCCATGCAGCGCGGCGAAGGTCAACCCCTGGCGCCACCAAAGATTGTGGATCATGGAGTTCTTTTTTATGGTTGCGACAATCATAACCGCCCTCCAGAGGAAGCTACACACAAAGTACCACAGTCACCAGGAAAGGCAAGAACCGCCTCATTCCCCCCGCATATCCCGACGAATCTCTCGCATCCGAAGGAAATTGCGAAAGCACGAAAGGCTGAAAAGCGCCATAAGTACAAAATCGCCTATCGCGTACCCGAAGAACCCTTCCTCAAGAAAGCCGATGAGGAAAAACAGCGTGATGAGAAACAGGATGAGCATAGCCGACGCTACGAGAAGCGCACGCGCATACAACACCCCACCAGCCAGCCGATTTGTGTACTCATCCCGATCCACCACACACCCCCTAATTCAAAGTGCCATAGCTGCCGTCCGGCTCGCCATCCGTATGTGCCAAGTATTCCAACTGCCCGACAAGGGAAATCCCCGCAGGGACCACGCTATATTTCTCAAACACTATGGTCAGTGCCGCAAAATAGTCCGCCGCGACGATTAGCCGTATCGAACCGTTAATATTCACTGCAAACACAAACAACGCATCGCTTCCGTCGTCGTTCAGTACCGCTGGATCAATAATCCTAAGTCCCATGTAATTCCTCCTCAGCCAACTGTAAATACAGTGTACCACAACGCGGCACTACGGTCAAGGCCGGTACACCATGCGGCGCAAAGGGATTGAGAAAATGCGATAGTATCCATTGAACCTAGCGTTGTCCGCTTCGGACGCGGCCTCGTCGAAGAAGCTTAACTTTTCGCGCATCGCCACCTTCATAAAACTCATGCGATGGAACAACCCGCCTGGACCGACGTACAGAAGCTGCGCGGGTACTTCGCCCATATCCACGAAGCCCAGATTATGGAACGACGCGCCGGTCGCGATACGGGGATCAGTATAGCTCACCAACAGGGACTTACCATCGTAGTAGGTACGCAGGAAGAACTGGAACATACGGGAAAGCCCACCAGCGACAGATCCCGCGAACGCTACACG
>JAKBXD010000193.1:294-672 GCA_021840785.1 Pseudomonadota bacterium | reverse complement strand
CAAATACACCACTGCGGAGACTGACACCCATTACACCAACCAACATGCCCTCATGCACCAACCCGATATACCAGGTGCTGCGTACAAACCCCTGCAAGTGGTACATATTGAGAAAAGCCCTAGCGTCATCCGTGTCAATAGATCGCACGTCACACTTACGCGCCGCGACACTTTTATGCTCACCGGCTCGGGACTTGGAAATGTTGACTACTGCGATGCGCCGAATGCGCCACTCGAAATCAAAAAACATCGGTCCCGTATTCTGGAGCCGCAGAAGCGTGAGTACGTTGCTGGAAGATTCCCGGTCAGAAACATGGAAAGTAGACAGCACCGTCATGGGCAATTCGGTCTGCGAAGGTAGCACGGCATCGCTCGCGC
>JAKBXD010000193.1:0-284 GCA_021840785.1 Pseudomonadota bacterium | reverse complement strand
TTGGAGCCTTTGCTGAGGTTGCAGGCGGGGCACGCCAACACAGTATTCTGTCGACTATGCGCGCCATTGCGAGACAACGGAACGATATGCTCCACATGGGCCTCCACCATCGGCTCACCACAGTAGTAACACCGACCTTGCTGCCATGTGCGGAGAAAAGCTACGTGCGCCTCAGCGTCAAACAACTCCACCACGGCCTTCTTTTCTCGTGCGCGCCGTCGGTTTTCGGCGTTTCGGAACACTTCAGGGCGTTCCTGTCGCGCAAGACGCACCCGCTCTTTCCG
>JAKBXD010000192.1 GCA_021840785.1 Pseudomonadota bacterium | reverse complement strand
GACGCCGGGACCTGGGCTTCGTAGCATAGCGGGCCTTGCGTTCCCCGGTAGCTCAGTCGGTAGAGCAGGTGACTGTTAATCACCGGGTCGGAGGTTCAAGTCCTTCCCGGGGAGCCAATAAATCAAGCACTTAGCATTACCCCTAGCCAAACCCCCAGCCTTTTGCGACAATGCCGCGACAACGCGAGGTATGTACCCCTCATTAACACATGGGAGGCGTCGCATGGCGACATTCGTTCAGCGTCCGGGCCCGGGCGGCAAGCGGGTCTGGCAGGCGCTGGTGCGGCGCCGAGGGTATCCCCAGCAAACCCGCACCTTCGACACCAAGGCTAAGGCCGAGGACTGGGCGTCAGTCCTGGAATCCGAGATGGCGCGCGGCGTATTCGTCTCCCGCGCCGAGGCCGAAAACACTACCCTGCGCGAGGCACTGGATCGCTACCAGCGCGAGATCGTGCCGGGTAAGAAGAATGCCGATCGGGAAGGTCGTCGCGTGAAAGGGCTCCAGGCGCGCACCCTGGCCCGGCGATCGATGGCGAGCATCCAGGGCAAGGACATCGCGGCCTTTATGCAACAGCGGCAAGCGGAAGGGGCCGGGCCGAACACGGTCCGCCTGGATCTCGCCCTCCTCTCCCACCTCTTCAATGTCGCTCGCGCGGAATGGGGCATGGCGTCTCTCGCGAACCCCGTAGAGATGGTCCGCAAACCCAAGCTCCCTGGCGGCCGCACCCGCCGCCTCGTCGACGACGAACTCCCACGCCTCCTGGCCGCCGCCCACGTCTACGGTGGCGAGATCGGCCCCCTCATCACCTGGGCCATCGAAACCGCCATGCGACGCGGGGAGATCGCCGCCATGCGCTGGGACCACCTGGACCGTAAGGCGCGGGTGCTCCTGATCCCGGAAACAAAGAACGGGACACCCCGGCGGGTGCCGCTCTCCACGGCGGCGCTGGGAGTCCTTGACGGGCTCCCCCGGCGTATAGACGGGCGCGTGTGGGGTATGCGCCCCGATTCGATCTCACAGGCCTTCGAGCGAGTCTGCAAGGCGGCCGGGATCGAAGGCCTGACCTTCCATGATCTGCGCCATGAAGCGACCAGCAGGCTCTTTGAGAAGGGGTTGAATCCTATGGAGGTTGCCGCGATCACGGGGCACAAGACCTTGCAGATGCTGAAACGGTATACGCATCTGCGGGCTGAGGATTTGGTGGGGAGGTTGGGGTAGCTCCACCTACTTCCCTCGCTTGGTCAGGGATGCCACTATCTCGGCTATCTGTGGTTGCGATGCCTTATTCAACAATATCTCTAGTATGTGATGAAGAGGAGACGCCGCATCCTCTTTTCCAAGCACGCGCACTGGATTTGCCCCGAAATTCCGTATAGCCGCCTCACGTAATAACGCGACCATTTCCGGATCTTCCACCATCTCCTGGCGATAACCATAAAATGCCAATGCGGAGGCCTCTTTGAATGAGTAATCCGCCGCCAACCGTAAAGACCGTCCGTACTGCAACGCGGCGAACCATGTTAGCCAGACAAATGGTAAACCGACCACCGCGTGAGCTATGATACGTGGATAATTGTTGAGGTTGAGCGCACTAAGGGCTCCATATTCAAGAGAACCCAAAACCAATATACCTACAACAAAGATAAATCCCCACCCAAATTGTATCCGATCCAACTGCTTACGGTTTTTTGCGAACGAGTGCGCGAGCCCCATTTGGCTTGCTCCCCGCAATGCAGATTCGGCTTGTGTTTTTAGCGTTTCTATTGACGACAACAGTGTGGCTTGTTGTTCCGCGCCTTCCAACATCTTTTTTAAATTTTCCTCAATTTTTTGCCTGTCCGCCTCCGCCGTAGAAGCGCTCGCTTGCGCGTTGGTTTTTGCGGTGCCGGATTCACGTTCGTGTCCGATGACTTTTTCCAATAGTTTCTGGATCTGTTCTTGGGCATTGGTCGCTTTCTGCAAAGCTACCTTGCTCTCCTTCTCGTTCGAAATAATCGTCGATGCAGCATCTAGGACCCGTATCCCCTGATCCACGAGATTACGGTCCGCCCCAAGAGACTCCATCACCTGCCGTGCTGTTGGAGGGAACCAAACCAAAGAAGAGCGGAGGCTCCAGAGATGGCTTACTAAATTCTGAACTGCCTGAGGGTTGAGTGTGGTGGGATTGGCGCTGGCGTTACTGATTACCTGAAGCAACGCAGTTACCTGCCCTTGAATACCTGGCTGATGGGTGACTATCATGATCGGGTCCGTATCCGCATCTGCGTTAACGGCCTCCAAGCGACTCAAACAGGCTTGAAGTGCCCCACCTATACCTTCCTTCGGTATAGGTATCCCGGGAGGATTCTGTAGCGGAAAGGAATCCGGCAGTTTTGGAGCGAGATTGTCCCATTTACTCACAGCATCCCTAAGTTGATGAACAAGAGCGTCCCACGCTGGCTTCATTCTCCCCCCATACAAAGGATGTGATGCTATTTGTCTATCGGATATGTTACCTAAATGGCCGTTCCTAACGCCACACCTCAAAGTTCAAATACGGACCGAAAACATCTTTAATGCCACCGGTTGCCTGGTCATAAAACCATTGCATTAATTCTGTATGCCGCTCTATATCATTTGGTTGCATGATGTTCGCATTAGACTGAGTCCGCTGCTGTATAAACGACAAGTCTGTTCTTTTTTGGGATACCTCTCGCAGGTATTTCCTTACTTTTTCGCCGAATAGAAAACCGGCCTGCGGTATCACGTTGTCGAACTCAGAAAATAGCGGGAGCGGTTGGTCCGCTCGGGCCCGCACAGCTTCGGACATAAATGCCCAAGCCCGCTCGAAAATCGCATACCGCTTGTCGAATAAGTCGAGTTTGATTTTTGCTCTAGTCGCTTGGTATTGGCACCAGGCAATTCCGGCGGCAATACAGCCCACAACCAAGACGGCGATGCCGTCCGGCAAACCTTTCGCCATCTCGAAACACAAAGAGCCTTGTACGCATGAGGATGTCATCGGAGTATCTCGCATCTTTTGGACTTGCCGAGGATACACCAGCGCCTTCAGGTGGTGTCATGTACAATTCTTCGCCTGATGCTTCGGGGGGGGGCCGCCTAGGCTCTGAGAAGCGCCTCAACTCCATAGAGGTTGCCGCGATCACCGGCCACAAGACCCCGCAAATGCTGAAACGGTATACGCTGAGGACGGAAGATTTTGGTGGGATATTGGGGTAAGCAGCGTTGTTATGGCGGTCATCTTTCTCGCTCACGCTGGCAACAAGACCATTGTCCAGCAGAAGGTAGAGGCAGTCGTATGTGCAGCGCCGGGCGTTCGCCGAGATCGCGCAATTCGTAAAGGGTCTCGCGCTGACAGCGTCTCGCGCCTTACGTTTTTCTGTTATTGTTTAATATCAAACATCTTCGCAAACTTGCCCGCCGCCTTCGTGCGTTTACCGCCGCTCCTAACGATACCTTTGATACTCCATTTTGGTTGCTGACTACCTCTAATGTTCTGAATGTGTGGATTTTTGACCACACCCGCCTGGATCAAGAAATCTTCAATTTCGCCGACATACGTTCCGTTAGTCGGTCCTTTTTGTTTCGGATGAACAACGAAAAACATTACAGGCGTGCCTTTGCCGTACTCGCTAAAACCATCGTGGTACTTATGCTTATTCGTCGGATTAAAGGTTTCCTGACAGAATGTCTTTGTGGCCTTTCCGACATATATTGGTGTCAAGGCCTTATTGCGGATCGCAAAGACATAACAGCCGCGTTCGTTAGCTAGGTAATGCGCATCTGAGTCTTCTTTCCAGAAACCGTCAAACACAAGAACGCGGCCGCCCTTCTTTTTCGCGAAATCGATCTCAAATGGGCCATGAATCTCAAACGATGCCATCCTCCCCTCCCCTCACAAAAAAGATTCGACTTTCTGCCGCTATCCAGGTGACCTGTGCATCTTTCCGGCGGGTAGTGTCCCATATCGAGACCTACGGACTTCTTCGGATTACTTTGATTTGCGCCTCATTCCGAAACCAGTCTATTGCCTGTGGAAGGTTGTCGGTCCAGTCATCGTTGGGTAATGGCGACACAGGCTGATATTTAAAGATGTGGCTACTATCTGTCGGGCTGGGAATTAGCCAAC
>JAKBXD010000191.1 GCA_021840785.1 Pseudomonadota bacterium | reverse complement strand
TCTAGATAGCCGGGGGCACCATTGCCGCCGAGATTCAAAGCACCCGATGGCGCGAGGTCCGCGCCGCCTGCACCACCTGCGCCGTAGCCGGAAGCGTTGAGCTGCGCCTGGACAAGATTGGTTTCGTTCTGCAGAACCGCACACCCGCCGCCACCGAAGGGGCCACTAGCGCCCGCGCCGCCGCACGAGCTACCGCCCGCGTAGTTGCCAGAGCCGCCGTAGGGATAACCGACACCGCCGGGGCAAGGGGATGTTGTTGCGGTAGTGTTACCCGGTGCCGAGCCGCCACCGCCGCCAGCGAGGGTAAGCAAGGCCGTGCCCGCACTATTGGTTATGGTGGTATTCCCGCCATTGGTGCCGCTTACCGTTGTGTAAACCGTTACGCCCGAAACAACCTCCGAGTATGTTTGGCCGCCTTGCCCTGCCGCGCCTAGGGCAATAGTCAAGGTATCGCCGGGGGTGACGGTAATGGGCTGGTTCAATACCCATTGCCCATAGCCGCCGCCTGCGCCGCCGCTCCAATCGGTGTAGCTCGAACCCCCACCGCCACCGCCCGCACATCCAGAGGCCCATATCTGAGTGATGTTCGCCGGAACCGTGAACGTGCCGCCCGAAGTAAAGGCCGCTTTGCGATTGCCCACGGCCATGACTTGCGGAACTTGCCCGAGAGGGACCGCCTGATTGGATTCTGAGGCATTGGCAACAATGACTTGGCCGAAGGTCTGAGCACGAAAGCCCGAAACACCCATGACCAATTCCACGCCCGAATCTTTATTCGGGACCGTTATGCTGGATGCCGTTGATCCATCGGGAAAGGACATAGCTGCATCGACGGTTACGGGATAGTCGCATCCATAAACACGGATACGCTGGCCTTGTCGCGTTGACGGAACAACAGTTAGAGTTATCGCCCCCGCTGGTGCGGGCCAAACTTCGACAAATGGTTGTTCATAGCTTCCGAGCGTGCCCGTGTTAGTTGGGACTACGGTTACAGAGGCTTGTAGTGCCGCAAGAGATCCCGCCGTAGCGGAAATCATAAATTGCGTCCCAAGTCCCCAAGGTTGGGCGGACGTGTTCTCTTGCCCTCTGGTGATTGTCAGGGTCGCGCTATTTATGGCCGTGACATAGACGATCTCGAAGTTTGAGTTTGCGCCCAAAACGCCGGGGCATTGTTGGCCGACTTCAAGGACCGGGAGGTTGACGGTAGAGGACACAACAAGAGTGGTGTCAGTCGCGGTAATGCCTGCCGCTAGCGTCGTTTGGACGTCATTGGCAAATATGAATTGTCCGCTCATAGCGTCACCTTCCGGCTAAGGCCGAGCATGCCAAGAATACGAGGCGGGACTTCCCTTGACTGGACTTCGGTTTCCTTGCGGACCACTTTCATGCGAACGGTCGCGCCGTTCAGCGTGTGGGCTTCCTCGATCCGTGGGGTTTCGGTGACAGTCGCCCTGACGATCTCGCGACGGGTTGTCTCGATCATTGGGCACCCCCACGCAGCGTCTTTGCGCCACCGCTCTTGACCCAGGAAAGGAAGGCTTCCTCGTCAACCAGGATTCGCCGCCCGAAGCGCACAACGGCCCCGGCTTGCTCGGCTAAGTCGCCTCTGTAAAACAATGCAGAGCGGACACCGCCAGGACTAAATGCGGGGTTCTTTTCGCAGAATTGCGGGATTGTAAGTAATGTCGAGTGTTCCATATTTGCTGCTCCATATTCCGCACCGTTGCGGGTATGGCGCAATTACAACAAACGGGAACAAAAGACAGTCCCGGCAAGAGTGCCGGAAATCGTACAAACTACTTAGGCAGGACTAGGCGCTTGCCGGTGGCTTGGAACGGTGCCCAGGGACTATCGGGGTCTGGCGGTACATCCTCCCATTGCGGGGGCAATTCGCGGACCAATTCTCTATGTTCGTCCGCAAGGCGCAGGGTCGCATCTGCGTCAAGACATGCTTCTTCACAAAAGGCTATGACCAGATCGGTGAATGTGCTGCCTGGGGTCTTCTTTTGCGGGGTCACGGTAGGAACGCGACCCGTCCCTACCCGGAAGGCCCACGCCAAGTAGACTAGAGCGCCCTTGACGTTCCAGGATAGCGACTGCCGCTTCTTGTCCGTCTTGCCCAGGTAGTCCCGGTGCCGCCCTTCCGCTCTGGCTCGCTCCAAATAAAACTTCGCTTGGCTCTCACCCGCGATCAAGTAGTTCGCGATGGCCTCCAGCCGTTCCTTGGGGGTCGCCGCTCGTGCATTGCAGGTGTCCACAATCAAACGATGCAGCGAGTAACCTTCGGACCGCAAGCTCCAGTATGCCGGGTGACGGAACCACTCGCCTTGTGGGCTCCCTGAGTAAGACAGAGCATCCACCGCTTCTTGTATTGCCTGATCCGGGGATCTGCCCTGCTTGATCTTGGTTAGCGCCTTGCCAATCTTCTTAGCCGCTAGGTGGAAATTGTCTCTATCGGCCTCGCATACGTCCGCCATAAGGTTGTTGATGGGCCTATGCTCCAAAGCGCGCCGGGCTTGCTCGATCAAACGGGGAAACTCGTCTGACTTGCGCTCGTTGAAGGCGTCGGTTTTCATTTCAGCATCCCCGCCGCTACGCGCTCGGCCACGCGGGTTGTGTGCGACTGGCTCAGATGCGAATATCTCTGCACCATTTGCATGGTCTTGTGACCTAGGAGCGCCGCGAGTTCGGGGAGGGTTGCCCCGCTCATGGCCGCATAACTTGCGAACGTGTGGCGCAGGTCGTGCCAGTGGAAGTCTTGGATACCGGCCGCTTTCAGTGCCGCCTCCCATGGTGCCCGCAGGTCTACCGGCTTCTGTGGGTTCCGTCCGGGAAATATGAGATCGGTACGCATTCGCCGGGGCCTTTGTTTCAGCAGGTCCAGTACCGGGGCCACAAGGTGCAGGGTGCGCCGACTGCCGTTCTTGGTTCGTTCCAACGTGAGCGTTGCACGGCTTAAATCAATCTGGCTCCACGTCGCGCCCATCGTCTCGCTTTGGCGTCCGCCAGTCGTAAGCGCCAGCAGGACCGCGAGATAAAGGTCCGGGTTGCCCGACACCGCCTCTAGTAATCGGCTCCGCTCATCTTCGGACAGGAACCGCACGCGGCCCTTGGGCTCTGGCCGCTTCTTCACCTTGGGCATCGGGGTTGTCTCTATCCATTCCCACTCGCGCCACGCCATTGTCAAGACAGAAGCAAGGGCCTGCCTGTGATGGTTAAGTGTGGACGCACACCGAAGCCGCCCGGTAGTGGGGCTTGGGACGCTTGCAAAGCGTTCGAGTGATTGTCGGATGATGGCCGCCGTTACGTCCGCGATCCAGAGATGCCCTATCTCGGCCTTCCACCACGCAAGATGACGCTGAATGTCGGTTCGTGTACGGATATGCCCCATCGCCTCGGCTTCGTACCGCTCGATGGCATCGGTGAGGGTGTGCTTGCGTCCTTCAAGGGACTGGAAGTATCGACCTGCCCGGATGGCGGCCTCGGTTTGCTGCCCCCACCGCTTCGCATCCGTCAGCTTAGCGAACGATGCACACTGTACCGGACAACCGCGCAGGCGAACCTTCACGCGATAAGTGGTATCCCCATCTTTGCCGGTGCGCCGCTCTATTGTCGCCATATCCTGCCCTCTTATTGCCAGTATAAAGAAACCGGCAATAATTGGCAACAACGGCTTATAAAGCCGTGACACCAGTAACACAAGGCATTGGTTTAATGAGGATTACGTACACCGTTATCGAGCAATGGGACACTCTCGGGACACTTAGGGGCCAAGTGTCGCAAGTGTCGCAGTGGGTTGCGACAGTTCGGGGAGGTCCGAAAATGGCGTCAAATAAGGCTTTGCGGACCAAGTGTCGCAAGTGTCGCAAGTGTCGCAGAGGAAAATGCTAATACGAGGTAGGCCAAGCCTAATGGATACGCAGACTTGCGAATTAGTGTCCCAAAAGTGTCCCACGGAGGGGATAGGGAGTGGGGATATATTGCGTAAGTATTTGTTTTTATTGGTGCGCCCGGCAGGAATCGAACCTGCAACCAACGGCTTAGAAGGCGGCCATCCTACTACTAACGGCAACACTCGGCAACTATTGGGACAAAGAAAACAACAGGTTAGAGCAACACAACTTTTCCCGCTT
>JAKBXD010000190.1 GCA_021840785.1 Pseudomonadota bacterium | reverse complement strand
CACGAGCGACGGGCCCTGCGAGAAGGCGGAGGCCGAGGCGGCGTATGCCGAATATCTGCAGGCAAGGGATGGTGGGCCGATTCCGGCA
The DNA here is from genome assembly GCA_021840785.1 of Pseudomonadota bacterium. Next base: position 4,073 of record JAKBXD010000190.1, on the reverse strand, counting down.
TAAAAGACGGCCAGAATATGTTCCGACGTTCCGATACCAGTAACATCAGGAGGTCCTTATGACCAACGCAACGAACGACACCCCCTACCGTGTTCTGATCACCCGCGACCTCACGGAGAGTGCTACCGTGGTGGTGCGCGCCACCTCTCCCGAAGAGGCGATCCGTCAGGCAACGTCTTACGCGTACGAAAATCCGGATTCCAGCACGGACCCTCATTATATGGGGTATCCGGATTTTGGTGTGTTTCGGGTATCTGATACCAGAGGCGTCATCTTGGTGTAAAACCGGATTTTGTTGTTGCCCTCCTGGATGCATTGCCCTATCATTAAACCGGATTTCACTGTGGGGGTGCTTCATGTTTAGTTCGCTTGAGATGAGCACAGGCGCAAGGCGCTTGACTTCGCTCGACTTGTTTGCAGGTGCGGGTGGACTGTCCGAAGGATTGCGCGAAGCTGGGTTCACAACGCTTTACGCAAACGAGATTTCCCCGCGCTATGCACAGACCTACGCCGCCAACCATCCGGCCACGCAGGTCGATAGCCGGGACATTCGCAAGGTCGATGCACGCAAAGTCCGAAAACTATTGGGCTTGAAGCGGGGCGAATTGGATTTAATCGCCGGTGGCCCGCCCTGCCAAGGCTTTTCGATCAACGCGCCCAAGCGTTCCACCGAGGATTCACGGAACCACCTGTTCCGCGAATACCTGCGGTTTGTCACCGAATTTCAGCCGCGAGCGGTCTTAATCGAGAATGTCCCTGGCATGGTGTCGTTTGAAGGCGGCGCAACGCTGGATGCGATCCTGGAATCATTGAAACAGCTCGGTTACGACGCCGACGTGCAGATTTTGTACGCGCCGCATTACGGCGTGCCGCAAACCCGCTGGCGCACGATCATCCTTGGCAGCCGTTGCGGCGTCGATCCGACGGCGCTATTCCCGGAACCGCTGCGCCAAGCGCCGGTTCGGGTGAATTTCACCTCGCAATTCGCCGGGAAAAACTTGGTGAACTTGCCGCGCTCTCTGGAATTGCCGTCACACGTCACGGTCAAGGATGCCATTGGCGACTTGCCGGCCCTGCGCAACGGCGAGATTGGCGAGCCGGTCAAAGACTACTGGCACCCTGCGGATAATCCGTATCAACAATTGATGCGGGCGGGTTCAACTGGCGTTACGTGTCACGAGGCCGCACGATTGAGCAAGATCAACCTTGAACGCATGACGCACATTCCGCCAGGTGGGAACTGGACGAATATTCCCGATGCCCTGTTGCCACGCGGGATGCGCATGGCGCGGCGCAGTGACCACACGAAGCGTTACGGTCGGGTCAATCCTGACGGCCTCGCATCCACCATCCTGACCAAGTGTGATCCACATTGGGGCGCTTACTTCCATTACGAGCAGGACAGAGCCTTTACCGTGCGCGAAGCGGCACGCATCCAGTCCTTCCCTGACACCTACGTTTTTTGCGGGTCACGGGTTGAGCAATACGAACAAGTTGGCAATGCTGTTCCGCCGCTACTGGGCGCAGCCGTCGGGCGAGCTATCGCCCATGTGCTGGGGAATGTCCGCAAGACCGAGCGCAACGTAGGGGTGGCGTAGTGGCGGGAAAGATTTGGGAGTTCTTCGGTTATCGCTCCGATGATCACTCTCCGGCGGCAGTGACCGCCGCGACGGACAAGCAATGCCCCTACTTGTCCGAAGTGTGCGAAAAGCGGTTGAGTGACGGGGTCATCGCTGGCGTTTGCACCATCAAGCCGGTGACTTCCGGCCCGGTTATTTGCTGTCCTATCCGCTTGTACGCGGACAATTACCGCGCCCTGTATGACGTGGCAAAGATCGCGTTTGAAGACGGTTTCGAACTGATCGCGGGCGGGCAAGCATCGGCGCGGGCGAGAGCGAAACAAGCCCCGGTCGTGGCCGTGTTCGGCAAACGCTGGGGCGGCGAATTGCGCTTGCCGCAAAAGGACGGCGCGGGCAGTTACTTCGTGGATTGGGTGTTGGCGTTGCTTGATGCCAACGGCAAGCTGAAAGAGTTTGTCGCCGTCGAAGTTCAGACCATCGACACAACGGGCAACTACCGCAATGGGCGGGAAGGCTTGCTTTCACCTGAACGAACGAACCCCGCGACGACGGCGGGCTTGAATTGGGAAAACGTCAACAAGCGCATTTTGCCGCAACTGATCTACAAGGGGCAGGTGCTGCAACGTGAAGCCCTGTGCCGAAAAGGCTTGTTTTTTGTCTGCCCACAACCCGTTTACACGCGGATCATGGCGCGGCTTGGTGGTGTCGGTGGCTTGATTCGCTATGCGTTGCAACCGGCGTCGATCACGTTTCTTGCCTATGAGCACGAAGACGCAGGCATCATCGCCGGGGCTACGGTGCCGCTGAAAGCACTGCCGCCACATTCGACCACGGTTTACAAGGTTCAAGAGGCGTTCAATAACGTCACATTGCCGGATGAAAACGTCTATAAAACCGCTATTGAGGCGGCCCTTGGCTAACATTCTGAACCTCCCCGACTACAAAGTGGTGCGGGTTGAGGAAGCCGATCACGACTATCACGTCTACGCTGAAGTCTCGAACCCTCCCGGCGTCTGCACTGTCTGCGGCTCTGATCGCCTGATCGGCCACGGTCGCAATGAGCAGGTCATCCGCGACCTGCCGACTCACGGCAAGCGGCTGGCAATCTACGTGGGCACCCGCCGCTGGCGGTGCCAATCCTGCGGCAAGACCTTCATGGAGGCGCTGCCCGCCATCAATGCCAAGCGTGATATGACCGACCGCCTGGTGAAGTGGATCGGCCAGCAGAGCTTGAAGCGGACGTTTGCCAGCATCGCCGACGACACCGGCCTGGACGAGAAGACCGTTCGCAACATCTTCCGCGACTACATCAACGAACTGGAAGCTGAATTCCGCTTCGAGACGCCGAAGTGGATGGGGATCGACGAGATTCACCTGATCCGGCCCCGCTGCGTCATCAGCAACATCCGCAACAACACCATCATCGACATGCTCCCGAACCGGGACAAGAAGACGGTCGTGAACTACCTCTACAACCTGCAAGGGAAGTCTGAGGTGCAGTACGTGGCGATGGACATGTGGACGCCGTACCGCGATGCCGTGCAGGCGGTCCTGCCGGACGCACGCATCGTCATCGACAAGTTTCACGTCGTCCGGATGGCGAACGACGCATTGGAGAAGGTCAGGAAGAGCCTGCGCGAGCAATTGACGCCCAAGCAGCGCCGGGGCCTGATGCATGACCGCTTCGTGCTCTTGAAGCGCGAGCGTGACCTCTCCGACAAGGAAGCGCTGCTGCTGGACGGCTGGACGAAGAACTATCCCGAGCTGGGAGCCGCGTACAGGCTCAAGGAAGGCTTCTACGCCGTCTATGAGGGGTCAGGCAGCCCCGAGGCTGCACTGGCGGCCTACGAGGCGTGGAATAAGGCCGTAGTGCCCGAGGTGCGCGATGCCTTCGGCGATCTGATCCGGGCCTTCACGAACTGGCAGCCTTGGATTCTCAACTACTTCGATCACCCGGTCACCAACGCCTACACCGAGTCGCTGAACTCGCTGATCCGCGTCATGAACCGCCTGGGGCGCGGCTACTCGTTCGAGGCGCTGCGGGCCAAGATTCTGTTTACTGAGGGCGCGCACAAGCACAAGCTCAGTCGCCCGAAGTTCGAGCGCAGGCGCGAGCCTGAATTGGCCGTGGTGGATGAGGTCATGGGCTACGGCGTACCGGACGATGCTATGGGCCATGGCCTGCCGCCTGGATACTTCGGGAAGGCGGTTCTGACGCCAAGGAAGGGTACTCCGAAGGCCGAGCACCCACATGAACCGCCTGGGCCGCCGAAGAACTACGGGGCCGACATAAACACACTGATCGAGCTACTGGAATCCGGGCGGCTGTGAACCTTTAAACACAGCCAAATCCGGATAGCCATTATATGTACCCATGGGAGCCGGGTGACCTTGACCACGATAACAACACAAGATATACTTTCCAGGAGGTCTTCCATGAGCCCTACGATAGAGACAAACGATACCCCCGTTTCCCGCATCCCCCGCGCCTTA
>JAKBXD010000189.1 GCA_021840785.1 Pseudomonadota bacterium | reverse complement strand
CTTCTTCCAATAGCACCATGGAGCTCCCCATGTCCCCGATGGCCGCGATTTCATGGGCTCCTTCATCAACAAGTCTGGCTATCTCAGATTCAATGGCCTCCAGATCCGCGCCAAAACCGGAGGCACCGCCGACCGCCCCCACGACGATGGCTTGGCCAGAAAGCTCGAAAATTAAGTCGCGCACCGCGACGGCGACTCGGTCCAGGTGCGAAACGAGAAGTAGTGCGGTCACGACCCGACCACCTCAAAGAGAGCCTCCCACCATAGCGCGGTCGACAGAGAACCCGGATCCACATGACCGATGCTTCGACTGCCTAGATACGCCGCCCGTCCCCGGCGGGCCTCCAGCGATTGGGTTGAATCAGCCCAAGTTCGCGCTTGAACGGCGACCTCCCTGAGCGACCTTCCGCTTGCCAAAGCATTAACGGCGGGAATCCAGACATCCATCATCGTCTTGTCCCCCACATCGGCCTTCCCCCGCGCCTTCATTTGCCCGACTCCTTGATTCAATGCCGCCAAAGCCATCTCCCGGTTCACCTCGGGTGCGTCGGGTAGCGCACCTGACGCACTCACCAAGGCCGAGCCCCATAACGCTCCCGATGCACCCCCCACCGTACTCAAAAGCTTCATTCCCACGGCACGGCATGAGGATCGGAGTGAGCCCGCCGGGTTGACATCCGCCACGACACGCCCCAGACCGCGGCCCATGTTGGTTCCGTGGTCTCCATCGCCAATCGCCGCATCCAGCTGGTTCAATACCTCTTGATTGGCGACGACCTTCTCATGAAAGCGGTGCCATAGGTCAAGGAACGCCGCTTCAGTCATGTGAAACCCCCTGTCTAAAAGCCGGCGTGTCTGCCGGGGCATCCAACAGATCTTCTAACCGCTCATCCACGTGAAGAAGCGTCAACGAGGCCCCCTGCATCTCAAGCGACGTCATGTATTCCCCAACCCACATGCGGCGAAGGTCATGACCGGCATCGTCACACCAATGAGCCACCGTTCGGGCCAAAATGGCGAGTTCCAACATGGGCGTGCCACCCATACTGTTGACCAGGGCCGCGAGGCGTGTCGGGCCTTTTAACTCTAGATCCTGTGATAGGCGATCGAGTATGAAGCGTGCCAAGTCATCAGCCGGGCGCACGGACTCCCGCCGAATGCCCGGCTCCCCGTGTATGCCGATCCCCATCTCGAGTTCATTTTCTTCCAACGTAAAGGTGGGCGAACCATTCGCTGGTACGGTACACGGCGTGAGAGCAAACCCCATCGAGCGGGTGCGGGAAATGACCAATTCGGCCACCGCCTTGACCTCAGAGAGCGAAGCACCTCGTTCAGCTAGGGAGCCCGCGATCTTATGCACGTATACCGTCCCGGCAATCCCTCTCCGCCCGGTCGTGTAGAGGGAATCTTCAACGGCCACGTCGTCATTTACGGTTACCGAATCCACCATGATGCCCTCACTCTCAGCCAATTCCCGGGCAATATCGAAATTCATCACGTCGCCAGTGTAGTTCTTGATCACCAACAAAACGCCAGCGCCGCTATTGGCCGCCCGAATGCCTTCCAGCACTTGGTCCGGGGTCGGCGAGGTAAACACCTCGCCGGCCACAGCCGCATCCAGCATCCCATATCCCACATATCCACCGTGAGCAGGCTCATGACCCGAACCGCCACCGGACACGAGCCCTACCCGCCCACTACGCTTGGGCGTGGCCCGTGTCAACACGTGAGTTCCGGGAACACGCCGCACATACGCGGGAAACGCGAGCGCCATCCCGTCTAGCGCCTCATCGACAATCGCCTCAACGCGATTGATCATCTTTTTCATCGGCGTCCCTACCTCCTTCCCGTTGAACCCAATCCCGCGAACGTTCGACCGCTTGCTGCCAACGCCGGTATAACGCGTCGCGGTCGGACTCTGTGAGTTCTGGGGAAAACGTGGCCTCTACCGCCAGGGTCTCCGATAGTGCGTCGCGATCGGGCCACACTCGAACCGCAAGCCCGGCCAAAAATGCCGCACCCATGGCCGTTGTCTCCGTGACCTGAGGCCGTTCCACTGGACAACCCAAAATGTCGGCCTGAAATTGCGCCAGGAAGGAATTCTTAATGGCACCGCCGTCAACCCGAAGGACTTCCACGGTCTTGCCACTATCCTCAATCATGGCGCTCAACACGTCCCGCGTCTGATAGGCGATCGACTCCAGCGCCGCACGGGCAATGTGAGCCCGATTGGTCCCACGCGTTATGCCGACGATGGTGCCGCGGGCATAGCTATCCCAATAAGGTGCCCCGAGCCCAACAAAGGCAGGCACCAAGTACACATCCCCGGTGTCGGGCACCGAAAGGGCCAACGCTTCTGTTTCCGCGGCCTGGCCGATGATTCTGAGTTCATCGCGAAGCCATTGGACCACGGCGCCGGTCACAAACAGGGAGCCCTCCAATGCGTATTCGACCTGCCCATTAATGCCCCAGGCAATGGTGGTCACCAGGCCATTTTTGGATGGCACCGGCTCTTTGCCGGTGTTCATGAGGAGAAATGACCCGGTGCCATAGGTGTTTTTCGCCATTCCCGGCGCATAGCATCCTTGCCCAAATAGTGCCGCCTGCTGGTCACCAGCAATGCCCGCTATAGGGATCTCGCGCCCGAATAAATCTGTCGTGGTTTGGGCTACCACGCCCGAGGAGTCCACCACGCGTGGCAGGACGGCCTCGGGGATGTGGAGAATTTCTAAGAGTTCAGGATCCCACTGAAGTGAATGGATGTTGAATAACAGGGTACGCGACGCATTGGTGTAGTCGGTCACATGAACTTGGCCCCCCGTGAGCTTGTAAATGAGCCAACTGTCCACAGTCCCAAAGCAGATCTCTCCCCGTTCCGCGCGGTCGCGCAGCCCAGGAACATGGTCTAAAAGCCAAACTACCTTGGTTCCCGAGAAGTAGGCATCCAAAATGAGTCCCGTCTTCTGTTGAAACACCTCATGGTGTCCCTGCTGGCGGAGTTGGTCACAATATTCCGCCGTGCGGCGGCACTGCCAAACGATGGCATTATGGACGGCCTTCCCAGTCTTTCGGTCCCACATGACGGTGGTTTCCCGCTGATTCGTGATCCCTATCGCCTTGATTTGTCCCGCGTCGATTTTCGCGTGTTTTAGGCAATCTTGAATGGCCGACCACTGTGAAAACCAAATTTCCTCCGGATCGTGCTCGACCCAACCGGGCTTGGGATAATATTGAGTGAACTCGCGCTGACCAACGGCCAGGGGTTTTCCTTGAACGTCAAACAAGATCGCCCGCGAACTGGTCGTGCCCTGGTCTAGCGCCAAAATATAGGGGTTGCTCATGATACGCTCCTTTCTAGTTGGCGAAATTACTCCGATGCGGCTGAATCATGGGGGTGACCGACGGGCATGTCTTGTGGCTGCCGCCGCTCCAGCGTTTTTGCGATGAACCAGTGATATATAAAGGGAGCGATGCCGCCGCCGACCAAGGGCCCCAAAATGGGCACCCACCAATATCCGGACGGGCCGGGAAGGGCATTTGATCCCCATCCTGCAAGCCAGGTGAATAGCCGCGGACCAAAATCACGGGCCGGATTAATCGCGTATCCCGCGTCCACACCGAAAGACATGCCAATGGCCGCCACCGCCATGCCGACCATGAATCCGCCGAGATTGCTCTTGACACCGGTATTCTTTGCATCAGTGATCCCGAGAACTAGCAATACCAAGAAGAACGTGCCAATCACCTGGTCCAAAAAAGGCCCCAACATATTGCCGTGAAAATATTGAGCGGGAAACGTTGCAAAGATGCTAAACGTTGTCAGCCCCCCAGACGAGGCGCGCGTCACGTGGTGAACCAGATTCCAAGCATTGATTGCGTGATAATAGTCCAAGTATACAAGCGCAGCCCCCGCGAAGGCCCCCACTGTCTGGGCAATCCAGTAGGGAACCACCTTTTTCCAGGGCAAGTCGCCTTTGAGCGCCATCGCCAAGGTGACGGCAGGGTTCATGTGCGCGCCCGAGACACCGCCTGCCACGTATATACCCATCGCCACTGCTAAGGCCCATCCCCAAGTGATGAGAAGCCAGCCTCCCGCCCCTTGGAAAATCACCGCGGTGCGGCCAGACATGGTGAGCCCCACCACCGCCACTGCCACAACCCCATCCCCAA
>JAKBXD010000188.1 GCA_021840785.1 Pseudomonadota bacterium | reverse complement strand
CGACGCGAGGAAACCACCGGTCGCCGCGCAATACCGTGCTAACCCATATCTTTCGCTGCTCAATCCGGCCATGACCTTTCTGGATTGTCTGGGCCTGAGGGGGGAAAATCCCAGTTCATCTGGGTGAGGTGGCGTTTCAGTCTTCGCTGGTTGTCTTTGACGGTCAACACATAATCGGCCTGTTTCTCATCCACCACGTACTCGGCCAGCGCCGATTGCGTATGCATCGCATCCGCCGTGACCACCCGTCCGACCAGATCCAGGGGCTCGAGCAAGGGGCGCGCAACGGTGATCTCGTTGGTTTTGGTGTCCACCGCCTGCTGGCCCACGACCACGCCGGTTTGGTGGATGACGGCGGCCATCAGATGGCGGGGCCGTTCGGCCCCGTTCCCCGAACCGCGCAAGGTCTTGCCGTCGAAGGCAATGGCCCGTCCCAACCCATGGCGCAGGAGAAACGCATGTAATACTCGATCGAGTTCGTCGGCATCGATCGCTTCGAGGGTGCGACGAATCGTGGGTTCGCTGGGGGGAACGCGGTCAATCGAGTCGTCGTTGCGACGGCGACAGCCTAGACGTTTCAACAGATCCTGGGGCAAACTCTGGGCCCAATCCGCTATCGCCAGGAAACTGCGTGATCCAGAGAGCACCGCACACACTGCGATCGCCAAAATGGTGGTCTGCGAATGGCGAATCCCCCGTTTCTTGCGGGGATCGGTGACTTGCGCCAAGGCGGCAAGGAGACCCTCGGTCCCTTCCAGGGGGACGCGGTTGATATCGATGCTCGGCGTAGTGGTCCCCACCAGTTCGGGGGCCTCGAAATCGGCCGCCAACCAATACCGGGCCGGTCGCCGCAAGGGGCGGACCCAAATCGTTTTGGGCTGCTTATGCTCTTCCCATTGTCGGCCATGCCGGCCAAATCCCCGCGTCCGCCCGAGGAGGTCCCACCCCGCGGCCCGGTAGCACGTCCCATCAAAACGGCTCGGGTCGACGAAGGTCTCGGCCAAGATCACGGAGTGACCAAAGCGCGCCTCCCAATCGGCGGCGAGCCGTCGCGTATTGAGCGCCAGCACCCGGGATGCCAAATTAGGCAGGCTCCAGCCCGGTAAGATGCAATAGCGGACATTATTGGCGACATAGCGCAAGCGCCGATGTCGCTGATCGTCCGACCAGCCAATCCACGCATCGCGGGCCTTGACCTGCAACGCTGCACTCGCCCACCCTAGGAGGGCCACCCACTCGTCGTCGACCGTCGCGACGTAGCACAAGACCTGACCGACCATGTCGGGTTGGCCCAAGTAATGATACCGCGCCATGAGATCCTTCCAACGCGGCATCTCGTCTTTTGTGACCAGACGAACCCGGACCCGTCGAACCCGCTCCTTCATTAGGTCCTCGGGCGCGTGCGCGCCCGCCTCGGAGACCCCTCGCATGATGTCCATACTCATGTTCTATCAAATTTTTGCTCGGGACGCCAGTGCTATAGCCAAAATGCCGCACTCATCGCATTTTCGTTGACTATGACGCAGCCCTGCTGGTGTTTCCTCGTTGCGTCCGCCGAAGAGACGTGCCAGAACGATCATGGTTTGGAAATTCCTTTCGTGCCCGTTTACTACCGGTTATTTAGGTAGCTCGACTCGACCGGGCTACCTTTTTTCGTCCCGGTGAAACACCCAAGCCAGAAGGACTGGCGTTCGCTGTTGCGGAGCCGATTGGACAACGGGGGTTAGCTGAGTATGCCGTATACGGTCAACGGTATACGCGAACAAAAGTCGACCGCAGAAGGCGATCCCCTTAAGATCGGTCGTTTTACCGTGCCCCGATTTTCGTGGAGAATAGATATTTTTGCTTTTCGGACGATCTGAGCTGTTGGGCTCAGATGGATGCGATGTTACTTGCTCTGGATCCGCCGCTGCGTTTCCAACTCTACTTTTCGCAGCTTTCTCCGTGCATATGCACGTCCGTGAGCGGCCTTTCGCATCCGCGGGGAGGTTGCTTGGCCGTGAGATAGTCGGTCCTCGAGACCGACACGAACGAGCGTTCGCACCAACGTCGATCGCCCAACACCTTGACGCTGGGCCTCGTGGTCAATCGCCTGGATCTCGTCTTCGTTGAAGCGAATTGTCAGGCGCGCTCCGCGCAGTTCAACCCGCACCTCGGTCGGTTCCGGGTCGACTTTCAACTGCCCTGCCTCGGCTAGTCTGCGGAATTCCTCTTCAGTCACCGTGTGCCTCCTCTCTCTTTGTTCCACATCTTCTGGGCTTTTTCCCGGGCGTCCAATGCGGTGGCCGTGCGCCACATCGCCCGCTTGGGTCCGGACTGGTAATAGATTCCCCAAATCTCTAAAAGTCGACCGGCCACGGTAGGTCCGATCACTTCGAAATAGGGATTCTGACCGTCGGCCTCCACTCGATGAAAAACAGGTGCACTTTGAAGGACCTCTTCCACTTCCAGCGGCGTTACGTCATGCCGCGCAATATGCTTTACATTGCCGTTCGGGTCGTCCGGATCGTCCCAATCCAACGCTTTAATTACAATCAAGAATTCCTCTCCCGTCAGACATTGTCTGACATTAGTGTAACAAGAACACCCGCAGGATGCAACCACACAGATTGCAGTCGCATTTGCTATTCGCTATCATGAATACGTCAACCGTAGACCGTATACCGTCAACCTAACAGAAATAAGGGTGTGTACACGCATGGGTAAGGTTATCGCCGTCGTGAATCAAAAAGGCGGCGTCGCGAAAACGACCACCGTTGCCAATCTGGGCGTCGCACTGGCCCAAGCCGGGCAGCGCTGCCTCCTCGTCGACAGTGACCCACAGGGTTCTCTGACGATCAGTCTGGGGCTGGATCCGGATGACTGTACTGGCCGGACGCTGTATGAGGCGATGGTGCTGTCCGAGGATCACGCGGAGCACCGTGCCCTGCCCGACGTCATCCAACACAACCCACAAGGCGTCGACCTCATCCCAGCGAATCTCGATCTGGCTGCGGCGGAACTGGACCTGAACTCCCAGTACGCGCGGGAATATGCGTTGCAGCGGCAGCTGGCCAAGATTCGCGATGGCTATGATTTCATCCTGATCGATTGTCCGCCCCAACTGGGGATTCTGACCATTAACGCGCTCGTGGCGGCCGACAGTGTCATCGTGCCACTAGCCACCAACTACTTGTCCCTCCGGGGCCTGCAGCTGCTCTTGCGGACGGTCCGCCTCGTTCAGACCCACTTGAACGCAGGCCTGCGGATCGAGGGTCTCTTGCCGACGCTGTACGACCGCCGAACCAGTCACCACCAGGAGACACTCCAGGAAGTCCGGCGCGTATTCGTCCAGCAACAGATTCGCGTCTTCCAAACCGTGATTCCGCGCTCGGTGCGATTTGAAGAGGCGCCCATCACGGGCAGTCCGGCCGTGGTCTATGCGGCCCACACGCCGGGCGCCAAAGCCTATCACGAGCTTGTTCAGGAGGTGCTGCAAAATGCCTAAGCGTGCAAGACTTACTGGCGTCGACCGACTGTTTGGAAACGGGGCGGACGTAGCTGCAGCCGAACCGCCAGAGATCGCCGACGCACAAAGCTCCTCTGCGTCGGCGTCGAAAGCCCGTTGGGATGATCATCATCACCGGCGCACGTTCTATTGCGAAGACAGCAATTGGGCGGCGCTTCAGGCGTGGTGCAAGCGAACCGGCACGAGTCATTCAGCTGCGTTGAATGCGGCCATCGAGGCCTTTTTGTCGAGAGACGCTAAATAACGTGTACGGGAGACCGTTGACCGTATACGTTTGGGAAGCAAAGGAGCTCCAATGACGCCGGAAGAATTTCTGCGGCAGTACGGTGTCTACCGTACCAAGTTGCCCGCGCCCGACAGTCTGTGGGTGCTTGCGATCCCGCAGGGATCCAGGAGGACATACCACTACGTAGCACGTCTTGAAACACGCCGCATCTATGATCAGGAGTATGTGTACCCGGTGTCCCCGTGTCAGCACAAATATCATGCCGGCAAAGCGGTGCGCTTCGACCAGCTGTATGCCGGGTATCCTTATCGATTGTGTGGATCCTGTTTGCGCTCAATGCCGATGAACCCAGCGCACGAGACGCGACAGGCGGACCCAGAACAGGGGGATTAAAGCACTACTCTGAATTGCGAATGGCGCAAGGGTGCAGGCACGATGTCGGGGTATGGCAAC
>JAKBXD010000187.1 GCA_021840785.1 Pseudomonadota bacterium | reverse complement strand
GATCACGATGAAGAAGGCCCTGGCGCTCTGAGCCCCCCCGCCACAAAGAAGGGCGGCCTTCAGGTCGAAGCTACACGGCTTTAGGCGAAAACTTTAAGAAGTTAATGACCTGTTATTGGGGGCGAATCTGCATGAGGCTCCCGCTTCATACCCGTTGATTCTGCGGGCTGATCGGGTTAGACTTCACGATAGCCTCCTGGATGAGTTTAGGGCTTGGACCCTGCACACACTCATCGTGCAGGAGGCGCTTTTGCGAAGAATTAACCGTCCGAGCACTCGTGGACTCGGGCCGTTAGGAGTCTACCGGCCACGAATAAATCACGGCCTCTTCCAGAGGTTGAATGGCGGCGTCGGGCATCCATCGTTCGGTCACGGCGCGGGCCCGTTGGATAATATCGTTCGGCTCGTGGGCCGCCAGCAATCCTTCTAAGTCGGCGACGATGCCCGGATACCAGGCTTCCAGACGGGTGAGTTGCCGACGGCGTGTCGGCGGCCAGTCGCCCGCCAAATCAAACAGGTATCCGACGACTTCTGATACCCACTCGTTGCGGACATAGAGGAGGGTGGCGCGCGAATCGCTCCCGGCTATGTGCTCCATGACCGTTAAGGTATGGGCAATCTCCCAACGTCCATATTCCCGTTCTGCCGGGGGAGTTTGGCGCGGCTCGGCAAAGTGGGCCTCCCACTGGCGGACCAATGGGGCCAAGCGGTCTTGGGGATCGTAGAGCACTGCGGCGCCACGGAGCGTACCGCGCGTGGGACGATGTGCGGCGAGCGACTCGAGTGACACATACAGAATTTCAATGTCGCGACCCATCCAGGTTCCGACTTGGACACTGCGCGTCTTCGCGTCCACCGCCACCATCAGGTCGATATCGCTGGCGACATCCACTTCGCGCCGGGCGAAGGACCCACAGAGGAGAATACCGGCGACCCCCCAGTCTCCAGCGCGCGTACGAATCAGGTCAACCAACGACGTAAAATCCACGCCGAGCGCGTCGACATTCACGCTCCTCACTCCCTCCGGCATCACCGCAGCGATACCAAGTCTTGTTTGTATCTGAGTGTACCGGATCGTCAACTGGGGTGGCGCCAAATTGGGAAGCGGCTGGTCCCCACGCCTACGGCAGGCAGGGACATCGGTTGCCTGACAGGTTAAATACGTGACCCAGCGTTGGCGGACATTCGGGGGCGTTTGTCCCGAAAGGAAATCCCAACGTGACTATCGAAATGTACACCGTGTAGGTTCATGTACATGAGAGCGGAGGTGAAACCATGACTAAATCCGTGCGGGATTTTCTCATTGAAGCCAAACGGCACACCTATGCTGCCCAAGGCGATGATGCTTCGGTAGTGCCTCTCTTGCCGGGGTCTCGGCAGCTCGAATATGGCAACGAGTCATTGTTTTATCGCGATGTGTACTTCGGCGTGGCGTATTTTGTTGGCCAGGAGACTGTCTACCAGAAGGGACAGCCCTATTGGTCGATGAGCTACGCTGGCGGCGTCGACCAGGCGGTGACCGCGATGGACGAGGTACGCGGCATTTATGCCTTTTTGAGGGCGGCGCTGCGGCAGGTTTCCACAGAGCACATTTTTCGCGGCCCATCGAATTTTAGAGACGGAGATTACGACTACGAGAATTCCTTCGACGGGAACTTCGAGACTTTTCGCGGATCGGAAGTCATACGTCAGACGGGCCGAATCGTCTATACCCTAAGTTACAGCGGTGGAGTTTTGCGGTAAGTTGCACAGCTCCGGCAGGCCGATCCTTTATGTGGCTTATCATCAGCTCTCGGGGGCGAATCTGCACGAAGCCGAATCGACCGACTCCGGCCCCGTCAGTTGCCCGGTGGATCGGGTATCGACTACAAAAATTTCACCGTGGACGTCGGGTTGTTCTAACAGCCAAGATGGCCGGCAGCCCAAAGATCGAGCCCCGTTGAGAAACTAATGAAGCGTGAGGTGATTGGGGAGTGCAAATCTTTCGGTTCGGTCGAGAGACTGGCACAAGCGTTAATCATTTCGACTCGAATTTCATCATGTCGCGGATTGTGGTGACGGAGAAACCGACCCATATCGGCTGTATGCATCTTGAATCGAACGGAGTCATCGGCTTTCACCAAGCCACGGTGCGACAGTTGCTCCTTATTGTCGCGGGCGAGGGATGGGTTCGGGGGGACGCGCCGGAGGCCCTACCGGTGGGCGTTGGGGATGCAATATTTTGGGACGCCGACGAAGGGCACGAAACGAAGACCGACACAGGTCTCATGGCGATCGTGATCGAATCGGAAGGGTTAACTCCTGCACACTATATGCCTGTCCGCCATCGTGACTGACAACAATCCCCTCGACGAAACGACCCCGGTATTACTTTACCCAGCGAATCACCGGCATACGGGGGCGAGAACGACTTAACACCAGGGTGCTGGCCATGGTGATTATGGGCGCGTGCGATCTATGCTAGATTCCAATGAGCGCCTGCGAGGGTGAGTACAGACAAATGTGTCGGGAAGCGAGGTGGATACTCATGACAAATCGAGAATTGTACAACGTGATGGCGAACCTGTGGAGCGCCGTGTCCGGCCAATGCCCAGAAAGCGCCCCGCTGTCTGCGTTGGCCTTGTCAGGGGAGCGCGGCCAGTTAGCGGCGAACCATCCTGTGGAAGCCGCTGCAACGGCCACGATTGCCACCGCATTGTTTGCTGGGGTAGCTCTCGACGAAGCACGAGGAAAGGCTCTCCCCACGGTGTCAGTCAATCAACGGCATGTCGCGGCTGCGATGCATAGCGGATCCGCGTTTCGGTGGAACGGTCGCCCCCTGGGATTCGATTTTGCGCCCCTGTCGCGCTTTTGGGAGGTGGCGGATGGGTGGGTGCGCACGCATGCCAATTACCCGTGGCATCGGCGAGCCCTGCTCCGAGTGCTGGATGTCGCCACGGAGTCGGAGGTGGACGTCCGAAAGGCCATGCAGCGATGGTCCGCCGAGACGCTGGAAGCGGCCGTGTTTGAAGCCGGTGGCATCGTGACCGCGATGCGGTCGCCCGAACAGTGGTCTGCGCATCCCCAAGGCACTTCCGTAGCCTCAGAACCGTTGGTGGATCGAGCGAACGCGGGCGTGGCGACTCCCCGGTCATGGCCCTTAGGAACCCTTCCGGCCCAGGGCCTGCGGGTGCTGGATTTGACGCGGGTCATCGCTGGCCCCGTGTGTACGCGCTACTTGGCGGCCCTGGGCGCCTCGGTGTTCCGCATTGATCCCCCGCAATGGCCCGACCTGCCCTTGGGTCTGCCGGCAGACACCTTGTTGGGCAAGTACAGCAGTGCCATGGACTTCACCACGGTGGACGGACGGGCGACGCTAGACCGGTTGTTAGGGGAAGCAGACATGGTCGTCTTGGGTTATCGGCCGGGCTCACTCGACCGCTTTGGCCTCACCCCCGAGAGTCTAAGCCAGCGGTTCCCGGGATTGGTCATCATCATGCTCAGCGCATGGGGCTACCACGGTCCTTGGGCGTCGCGGCGCGGATTTGACAGCGTCGTGCAGAGCGCCACCGGCATTGGGTGGGTTGAAGGTGGGAGCACAGGACAGCCCGGATCCCTTCCCTGTCAATTGCTCGATCATGGGACCGGGTATTTGGCCGCGGCGGCTGCCCTCGATGGAATTCGGGAACAGCGGACGCAAGGGGGGACCCCCATCCGGCGCTTGTCGCTCGCCCGGACGGCTCACTGGCTTCTGCATTTGCCTCAGGACTCGCATCCTGCCACGGCCGAGAATCCGAACGGGAGCGAGGACTGGGTCGTTGAACTTCAGGATGTACATGGGACACAACAGGCGCTGTTACCGGTCGGCCGGTGGAATGGGCAACAGTTGCAATGGCCCAAGCCGGCTGCCCACTATGCGTCGGACAGACCGGAGTGGTAGGAGCTGCAATGTGACCGATTCAAACAGCGGAAAATGGAGGCATAAGGGTATCAAGCTCATGAGCACGCTTCCCAACAGAGCGTGACTAGCGGTGGGGTTGACTGGCTCAAATAATGGGTGTAACGCGCAATAGTTCACATAGTCAATAGCCTGGATATGGGGGCAATAGTCCCGCAAGAGATGCTCCTGACTGGGGCCCCCGCAATTTCCCAATTCAGCTCCACCGATGCGCTACACGTCCGGTATACTGTATGTATCACAGGGGAGCGGAGGCG
>JAKBXD010000186.1 GCA_021840785.1 Pseudomonadota bacterium | reverse complement strand
GCCAGACGGGTCGGTGCCTGGGCCTGCGGTGAAGATAGACCGAGATATACAGAACTTCGTTGCTACGGGAGAAGTGAAGCCGGGTGTCTTTGACGTTCCCGCCATCGCCGGTCCTGCGTTATTCATTCGCCGGGGCGTGTTTGAGGACATTGGCGGGTTCGACGAGGACTATCATTTCACCCACTCGGACGGGGTTATGGGCCTACGTATCGCTGAACGTTCTCGGTGTGTGGTACATGGCGACAGTCGTATTCGCCATTACGAGCGAAGCTCCCGAGGGCCGGATGACCCTCAGGACTGGGAGACGTTTAAGAAGAAGGAGCTACGTTAATCAAAGCCGACCACGATACGGGGCATATTTTCTGGATTGCTTCGTCTACTTGGGCGGCGTAGTGTTGGATTTCCTTCTGAGCATGAGGGTCCGTGCGAAGCCGCCATATCCGAGCGTAGGCGTAGAGGCTTCCGGTCTCGATAAATTCCGTTATCATCGACTGAGGCAAAACCATTCTCGCCTGTTCGGGGCATACACCACAATTCAGCAGCGTCTCGTAGGCTTCCGCGCACGTCTCTATGGCCTTGTCGTAGGCGGTGGATATTTCCAAGACCCGACCTGCTGAATCAATGACCTCCCCACTGCCCTGCTTGACGTGCTCTGCCTTGGAGCGCCACTCAGCGGGGGTAAAAAACTCGGGTTCGTCGGTGACGTATCTCCGGCTCACTTCGTTTCGCGTGATGCCTATGGTATGGCGGAACCATTCCCGAGCTACGAAGATCGGCATTTTGAGCCGAAACTGAAAGGTGACGTGGGAAAACGGAGTCCAGTGATTGTGCTTGGCTAGGTATAGGATCAGTTTTTCGTCTTTATCCACGAGCTGCGCCGAGTGCTTTGCCATACTAACCCGTGCCGCGTTTACCACGGTGAGGTCATCCCCCATGTGGTCCAGTAGTTCCACCGTCATATTTCTTCCCTTCTTTATAGTGCTTCGTTTAGTCGTTGTGTTTGTTTGGGTGTGAGATAGGTTTCCGCCCATTCGTCGAACAGGATCATGTAGCAAATCGTATTCACCCGGTCGGGGACTTGGTTGTACCACAAGGACTGACGGAACCCATTTACCGCACCTACCCAGTCCTGCGCTTTCATGGCACCCAGAGCTTCGCCGAACTCTAACAAGCCGCCAAGTCCGAGATTATAGGCCGCGTCTACGAGAGCCCCAAGACGCACCTGCGAGAGATTCACGGCCCAAGGGAGGTTCGCGAGAAGTTGTTTGATTAGCGCCGTTTCGTTTTGGATGACCCATTGGGTGGCCTCCTGGCGCGTAACCACTGTGTTAGGGCCGATCTGCGGCCCCGTCTGGCCGAACCCAACAGTCCATACCTGTCCGATAGGGTCCCAGTAGGCATGGGACCGGAAGCCTTCCGCGTTCTCGATGGCTAAAGTGAGTTGTTCAGGCGGCGCGGACATTTAGAACTTCTCCTTATACAAAATCATCACTCCATCCGGTTGCTCCAGTTTGCCCGTATTTGCTATGTGGTGCCAGCGTGGAGCGTAGCTCACTGACTCTTGTGCGTTATGTATTCCCCCCACGGAGGGGAGGAATATTGGCACGACGGCTAGATGCCAGCGAAGCAAGAAATGTAGAACATAACGGGTCACTTTGCCGAGATGAACTCTTTCAGGGCGATACCTAACGCCTTACTGTTCGCCGCCCACTGAGCGTCCAGTTCTGCCGTGCTCATGGTGCCCTTAGCGGTGCTGGCCTGCTGGATATTCATGATCGCGTTGACCAAAGCCTCTGCCGCGATGGTGAGAGGCACGATCTCCGGGTTCCCAGAGGCTACGCCAGCAACACCGGCTGCTGCGGTAGCAAGAGTTTCCCCCTCGGCTACAGTCGTGGGATTTACGGTGTCAGTCGTTGCGGTAGTCATTTTGCTGCTCCTGCGGCGGTTTTGCTTTCCGCCAATACTTGAGTGAGGGTGTTCAGGCTGTTCAAAATGGCAGCCACAGCTTGGTTGGCGTTTGCTGGAGGATTGGGGGTTGTACAGTAAGAAGCCGCCGTTTCCAGAGCCGTAGTCGTCTGCTTCTGCACTGCGGGGCTCATGAGAGGCTTCACTTGGGTCAGAGCCACGGTTACGTTGGTTAAACTTTTGCACGCGGCCAAACTGGCGGATGATGTAGTTGGTGTAGTCGCGCAGCCAGCCAAAACCAAAGCCATCGCGCCACCGGCGCCATATCCGGCGATTTTCTTGAGATTCTTGCGAATCCACGGAAGTAGTCGTTTGTTCATTGTTCAGCCCTCCTTGGGCGGTTGAGTAGGGTTTCCCTGGTAACTCAAATACTTCGCGCCGTAGTGGACAGACCCAAGCAATCCAAGACCACCCATACCTGCGTAGATCACGGTCAGCAGATCAGACGCGGGCCACCACTTCTGCCACACACCAAGCGCCAAGAGAATGTAGAATCCTGCCGCACTCCCGACTTTCAGATATTGGTTCATGCCATCCACTCCTTGCCTTCTGTGCTATCTAGCCATGTGCTGACGGTGACGAACCCCCTTTGGTACAAGTCCTCTTTCTGTGGCAGGGTCATATCGCGATCCAGAAAGCCATATCCGCCAGCGTCCAATTGAACAACGGGTATTTTACGCGATTTACCAAGAGAAACAAGGCAATCTTCAGAAGCGGCCAGCATGAGAGAGATCAGGCGTTGCTGCTCATCAATGAATCCGGTAAGGGGGCCAGCGCGCCCTTTCTCCTGCACTTGGAGAGCGATGGTACGCATACCGGGCGGCGCGAAGTTGACCCCGAGGTTATCCATTACGCCACCGTCCACGAAGCGGCCCCGGAAGATCGGAAAGATGTCGGGTATGGACATGGAGGCTAGGACTGCCTCCCACACCGGCATGTCGGGGTTGTTTTGGGTCGAGTGACCTACGGCTTCGCGCAGCGTGAGGTCTGTGGTAATACAGGTGAGCGGTATTTCGCAGTCCGCCATAGTTTTCCCAACGGTTACTTTTTGGAGCCACCGCCGCACTGGACGGTTGGACGCGAGGTACTTGCGGAACACGGCAAGAAACTCGTTGAACGGCAGCATCTTCTGGAAGTCGAGCGCATATACGATGCGTCGCAAATCGGTGGGTGGGTAGCCGAGCGCCCACAAAGCCGCCACGATTGAGCCAGCCGACGTGCCCACCAAGGCGCGGGGGGTTATGTTATGGGTCGCGAGCGCGTTGACCGCACCGACAAGGATGGGAGCCAACGTCCCCGCGCCGGACAGGACGACACACGCCTCAACTGGGGTCGGTTTCTTGGGAGAACTCATGCGCGCCTGCCTTTTTCGGAAACGCTTGAAAAATCCAGAGAGGGAATGGCCCCATGTGGATGCCGCGCTCTGGAGCCCGATGATGCTCCGCACATAATGGCGCCATTTGCGCCATGCTGTCCACAAACGTCTCAGGCTGCGACGGGTCAAAATCCTCCCAGTGGAACCCACGCAGGCGCACGACCTGAAGCAGCCAATACAGAAGGGACTGTTTCATCGGCACTTTACCGACCATGGCGCGCTGCCCCAGTGCTACAGCCTTTACTTCGGCCCAGTCCACATCATCAGATAAGGCCCACTCAACTAGCGCATGGTGTAGTTCCGGGTTGGGTGCTCCACACATGCAGCATACCAGCCCCTCTTTTGCCTCTTCTTCCTTAGCTTTTCGGAAAGTTTCCGACTCAGTGCGCGGTGGATGGTCCGGGTAGTAGACCGTCTCTTTCAGCGTTTCCGTAACTTCGTGCTCTTCCTCAGTCATCAGATTGCGCCTCCTTCAGACTCTCCACTAGCGCCCGCAGCTCGGTGTCCCGCGTCTCTTCCCGTTCCGTCATTTCTTGGATGGCCTTAGTTGTTTTCATGAGTTCTTCCAGTATATACAGGTTCTGCTGTTCATGGGACCTAGAGAGCCGCTGTTGTGCGAGACTTGCCACGAGGATAAATATATCAATGTTCGCCATGATAATCGTCATGACGGTTTGCAGCATGGTGAACGGGTAGGGGTCGAACGGGTGTCGCAGAAAAGGCTGAATAGCCATCCAACCGAACATGAAGAAGTTGATGAGTATGAGCGCCTGTAGGGAGCCAATGGCCCGCAGAACAAAGAGAATGGCGCGGTCGAGGAAATCACTCATGACGATATCTACTGAAGTGGTATAT
>JAKBXD010000185.1 GCA_021840785.1 Pseudomonadota bacterium | reverse complement strand
AATCCGCCAAGGCTTCCGCGATGGTTTCGTGCGCGGCCTGAGAGTAAGCGCCGCGGGGAGCAAGCGGGGACATGCCGTAAGCCAAGGGACGGTGGGCAGGAGGGTCATCGTGGATGATGACGGGAACCCATTGGGTGGATTGACAGACATAGGTGGTGTCGCGCCAGCGGACGCAGTCGCCCACTTGGATTGCATATCCGCGCTGGGTTAGATGCCAGAAGAGCGCTTCGAGGACGTCGAGTGGCGTTACCGATTCGTCGGCGGACCAGAGGCCCTGGGCATCGGGAAATGCGGGAAGCGTCGAGAGAGCGTCAGGGTGTCGATACCACGCATAGTATCCGGTGATCATGTCGAATCTCCTTGGGTGAGAGCGTCGTCCAGCGCGGCGATCGCGGCCGTGTCGGTGGCACCGGGCAAGTCGTGAGCGTGGCATGCCGCGGTAAATCGTGCATTCGGTTGCGTCAGCGTATAAGCCCAACGAAATTGATGGTAGATCACGACGATGGGCGTATGGACGGCGCTCCACACGAACGTGGGCGCCGTGGTGATTGCCTGCCCTGCGAAACCGCCAAATCCGGTCGCGGGATTCGGCCACGTTTGGGGCCAGGCGATAAAGGTGGGGCCAGGCCGAACAGATGAGAGGATGTCGGTGGAAGGTTCCTGGCAGCGGAGGCGTTCCGTCGCGTCGGCCTGCATACGGGTGAAGGCGAGGCCCTCGTCGGAAACGGGGGCGGGGATAGACAGGGCCGCGACATGGGGTTGGAGCCATTGGTTGTGCGGATCCCGAAGCACGTCGGTGACGGGGCGATGACAGGTGCGGCCGGTGTATCGTTGATGGGCGGGATCGAATTCTTCTAACACGAGTGCGTCACCGGGTTCAAAGTGGCGGTCGTGCTCGTGGCGTACTTCGAGCGTCTTGTGGCCGCTGGCAACCCGTGCAAAATACCTGGGCCAAAGTTTTAGATGGTGGATCATCGAGGGGTTTCCTTCCTGGAGGGCTGGAGGATGGGGTATGGTCGCGATGGAAAGACCTCAAAGCGTTCTTGTCGGCGAGCGTGTTATGCCGTTCATCTGGGGGGTGATGGCTTCGAGGGATGTCCTCGTCCTCGTCGGGCTGACTTGAATGGTTTCATCGTGGTCATCCTCCCGATGGACACGGTCCGGCGGAAATGGACGATGGGGAAATGACCACGGTACGACACTTTATATGTCTAAGGGCTCGGGATTCTTACAATCCGGTGAAAGCTGGGAGGGAAATCGTTTTGGACCACGCATAGTTTTCGTCGATGTGGTATGAGGAGTGGGGCAGGCGTTGCCACGAAGATGTGAGCGAATGGCCCAGCGGGGTGCGATGCGGGTGAAGGACGGCGGCGGGCCAAGCCCGGTTGGCATCGCGGATGGCGTTCCACAACACTGCGGGATCTGCGTCGTCTTCCAGGTATGGCATGGGCATTGGGATGACCCAGGGGCGCTGGATGTCGTCGTGGCGCAGCAAATGCAGTTCGCTTCCGCCGTGAAATCCCTCGGCGTCATTGTCTTCCCAGAGACAAATGAGGGTGCCGGGCGTCTTGGTGATCGCGAGCACGGTATTGAGAACGCGCAAGTCGCTTTGCATCATGTCGGGGGTGTATCCTTCGCGCCAATCGATGGCGGGCACGTCATGTAAGGGAGTTCGCACGGCGGATCAGGCTCCTTTGTCAAGTGTTTGGAGGGTGGCGTCGAAAATGAGGCCCGAGGCGTCGGACGCATCGTCGTAACAGGCCCAGGCCGTGTGCTGAGGATTGTGATACACGGGAGGCAGGGAATCGAGCGACCGGTTTAGCCGTTGGGCGATGCGCGTATGCCACGTCTTGAGGGCAGATTCGAGGGACAGGACGGGATCTGAACCCGACGCTTCTCGTACGAGCACGGCACTGCTGTGGCGGCGATAAATCGTCCAGGTGAGGTGCATGCGTGATCCTTCTTTCTTGGGGGATTAGGCTTCGGAATGCGCCCGGTTGTCAAGCCGGGCGCCGAAGTCCGTAGGCGAGGCGGTCTCCCCAATGGATGAGGTGTCGGAGGTTTGGCTTCGTGGATGTGGGCGAGCGCCCAGCACCTGGCCGTCGCGAAGGTTAGGCTTTTGCATGAGAGGAACCTGCTGCCGGGGGCGCATGGTAACCTGGGCTCCCGTCTTCCCACGTAGAGACCACGGGGCCGATGATAACGATCAAATCGTCCATGTCAGCATAGACGACGGCTTCGTGCGTGGCGTCGAGGAGCATGACGGTGAGATAGACCATCGTGTGGGCCAGGTAGAATCGATGATGAGGAGAGAACGTGTCTATTCAACCATCGTCCATGAAGAGATGCCTTCGGGCATTCCACCAATGGATTTCGGGATCGTTTGGCAGGAAGCGGCGCAAGGTGGCAATCGCCATTTCCAGGGCGTCGCGCAGCATGCGGACGGGGGAACCCCTTCTCAGAAGGAAGAGACGGGGTCATGATGCACGTTCCTTTCTTGCTTTGCTGGCCACAGAGTCGTCGTCTTCCTGCTTCATTGCATTCCGGCATCTTTGCGGGGAGCGGCTGCGTGCTGGTCGTCGGGGCGCTTTGCATCGTGAGACGCGACCGTCAGTCGGCAGGGATAGCATCTACGCCGTTCTCGCTGGAGGCGAATTTCTCTATGATACGCAGGAGACGTTCGAGTTCCGGATTGCGCCATCCAGCCGCTTGAGCATACGACACCGGATCCTGATAGTGATGGCCGTTGTGCTGGACATGATCGAGTAGGGCGCGCTGGGTTAGGAAAAAGCCGGAATACGTTTCGATGTTGCGGTATCCCGTAAAACGATAATTCACTCGCCCGGATTCTTCGCAGAAATCGGCGAAATCCTCAAGACAGGATGCCGACGCGATTCGCTCGAGTTCTTCCGGGCTCCATGCGAATCCTTCCAGCAGCCAAGCCCGCGCTCCATCGACATCCTTATCGTAAAATGCTTCGTCGTCATCGCCGAGACCGAGCACGATTCCGTCGCTATCGTCCGGATCGGCTCCGATCTCTCTTTGGCGTTGACGGATTTGATAGATAATCGGCTTCGCGGTGCTCACGGTGTCCTGGCTCTTCAGGGCATTGGCCAGCGAGGTTAAAAACGCGATGTCGTCAGGCGTCAGCGGGGTGTGTGACGGCTCGGAGGCAGACATGAGATCATCTCCTAGGAATTGGGGTGGCATATCGTGGGGATAGATGCATCGCGTCGAGCGGCTACGCTTGAGGCGTCATGGGTCGGGGACGGGGATGGTCTTCAGTCCGCTCGATCATTTTTCGGTGGCGTTGAGACACGATGGGGGTCATGCTCACGCTCTTTGGGGATAGTCGGGATAGTCGGGATAGTAGGTGCGCAGCGTGCGTTCGATCGTCTCGTGATGGCGAAGGAGATGGGCCTCGAGCTTTGAGGGATGCTCGAGAATATCCTGATAGTGGTGCTGATCTTCCGGGGAAAGCCAGGCAGAACGGCTTCTCTCGCGCAAGGTCCGCAGCACGCGGGTCTTCTCGAGATCGGGAACGCTTGCTTCCAACGCGGCCCAGGCAGCGTCTTCCTCAAACGTGAAACACGAGGTGTGGTGCCACGCTGGATCCGGTTGGGCGGCATGGCCTTCTTCCGCGAATCGTTGCCACGCCGGAGGGTTTTCTGCGGTAATGACCACGTAGCCGCCGTGGCCCTCGCAAGAAAACCAGCCAATCCAGCCGTCGAAGGTGGGAAGGCGAAAACGGGTTTCTTGGTGAATGCTGCCCCAGTCGCGGGCGACCGCACGAGCCCACGTTCGGGCACTGGCGTCGGTGATTCGGGCGTTTGCATCAAACTGCAACCTTAGGGTGGATCGGCGACCGTAGGAAGACAGGCGGCGATAGTGCGTTTGGTGGCGGATTTCCGGCACAGCGGGATGGAGCAGACGCTGGGTCCAGTTCGCAAGGTCCGCCTCGGTGAGTGATTCGCTGTCGCCCGTTTCGTCGTGAAATCCCGCGAGGAGGATGGGACCGACGAATCGTTCGCTGGTGCCGTCGGGGAGCGTCAGACGACGGTTGTACGGCAATCCGCGCAACCGGCCTTCCTCATTGCAATAAATTGCGACATGATCCTCAATGGCCCAGCATTCGAGATTGCCGCCGACGCAGGCTTGGAGGGCTTCTAGGGTGTGGGGAATGGTGCGGAGTTCCGGGGGATGCCCCGGCGGGATGATCAGGACGCGCAAGGAATCGGACATGGGAACGCATC
>JAKBXD010000184.1 GCA_021840785.1 Pseudomonadota bacterium | reverse complement strand
TCTCCGCGAGGTTTATCACGTTTTGATAGACCGCTTTGAGTTTTTCTATCCTGCTCAAATCCTCTTCAGAAAGATTCTTGCCATCAATAATGACTTTGTCGCCAACGACGCGTACTTGGGTATTGGGGTTCTTGCCGAGAAGGCTGGAAACCTCTTCGGCAGCGCGTCCGACGTCCTTGGGCGCAATGACCACCCGTGCGGCGCTTTCTCCCCCATTTTTGTACCAAAGATGCAGGTTCGTCTCGCCCGCACCCTCGGCCAGCAAGAGTAATTCTTTGCCATCGACGAGGGTAACGCTGAGGATTTTTCCATTGCCGACGGCTACCCGTTTCACGGTATTCGTCGGAATGATTTTTACCTGGCCAGAATACATGGAAATACTCGACTGGTTATCTAATTCCAGGTCGCCTTTGGCGCAGGCCAAGGCGGGTAACATCAAGGTAAGTATGGCCGCAGCCAGGGATTTTTTAATCATCTTCATCGTGAACGATTTCCTGTCAGGGCTGTGGCAAGGGTGGGACGTAGGAGAACGGCAAGTACTTCATTTGGCTGGCTGGCGCATGGTCGGACAGCGCGTTGCCATTGCCGCCAGGGACAGAACTGTCCGTAGCGCTGGCTGAAGGTTGCGACGTGCCCGCGGTTTGCACATAGGCGATGCTCGGGCCGCCGGTGCCCGAAGATCCGCCGGCAATATATTCCACACCCGCCGCCGCATGCGGATAGCCGATAATGTCGTGCAGTGACACGGTGCGTTTGGGCCATGCGCCATTTTTGTCATTGCCGCGCAAATCCAGACGGATTTCTCCGCTCTTTTGCGCGACCAGAATCTTTTGCGCTTGCAGTGGCGTGACTTCGAGGGTGATTGTGCTATAGCCTTCGGCGCTGCTGTTGCCCCCGTTGGGGGATAAATCCTTTCCGGTCGCGATGACTTTCAGGTTTTGCCCCAAAAAGCGCACTAAAGCACCCTCCGGGGCTGCAGGCGTCATTTGCACGTTGGTGATGGAGCCTGCGGCGGCATTGCTGCGAACATCCGCTTGGGTAATCCACAACATGTCGACGCGGTCCCCCGGGCGGAGCATTTTGTCCATGGAGTTTTCGGAGTTCACGGAAATCGTCAGCGCGATATGGTGGCTGTCCAAAATGTCCGCAGGGCTCTCCGTGGAACTGAACATGGAGAGCGTTAGCGGTTTACCGCGCTCGGCAGGGAAAAGTAACCGTTTGTACTCAATTTTATTGAAATCGGTATCCATGACGACGCCGCCCGGCGCACTATCTGCAGGAATGTTGCGCCGCGCGACCATGGACAGGGTAAGCACCGTCTTGGCAGGCAGGTTTTCGATGGGCACTACCACCGGAATGGTGCTTTCCTTTTTAGAGGTCAACTCGCGGAGCAGTCGCTGCTTCAGGGCTGACTCTTGGGCATCCAGGGACTGCACGGCGAGGAAGGCCGCGCCCAACCCAGCCAAAATGGCGACGGCCAGCAAAATCCAGCCGGTAAGCGCACGGCTTTTCTTTTGCAGCACCGGTGGTGTGGACTCGGGTTTGATCGGAATCGACACGGGAACTCCTCAGAAGGGCAGGGTGGCGATGGAGGCAGCCCAAGAAAAATCGCTGGAAAATTTACGCAGCGCCTCCATGATCTGGGCAATGGGACTGGGGTCGCCGATAAACAGCAACCCGAGCGAGAAGACCGCAACAATGGCGTACTCAATACTGGACTGGCCTTTTTCGTCCATGGACGTGCTTCCTACCGTTGATCCAGGACGATGACTAAGCGGCTTTTACTGGTACCATCCTCGCCAATAACGATGTCGAGCCGACGATTGCCCTTATTCATGGAGATCACGAAACCGTTATTACGCATGGCCGGTGCCGGTTGCCATTGTTGTGCGAGCAATGCTCTGTCCAGTGACGCGCGAAGGTTGGCGGCTGGTGTATCGACACGCACGTGTAGTACCCGTCCACGGATGCCAGCATCGCTGCTTTCCACGTCCTGAAGCACCTGGGCATTGGTGGGTAAGGGCAGATCGTCGGGCAGGGCGTCGCGTTCGGTTTTCTGATTCATGCGCAGACTGGTGAGTGTGCCGTAGGCCGAGTCTCCTTCAATATGCCATTGACTGGTCAGAGAATAAGGCGGAGTAATGCAGCCCTGAATATGCTCGTTGCGGAGCTGATTTTCGGTGTAGGAGCCTCCCAGTTTCGCGCAGGCTTCTACGAAATAGGAACGCAGCCGCTCCTCCTCCGCGCCCACATGGAATTGCACGGCCCTCATATCCACGCCATTAATTTTGAGGTGGCTGGACAATGGCTCCATGACGGCATTTTCGGGGGCGGGCAGGAGCGGCGCATTGTCGGTGGCGACCGCAATAGCCGGGCCGGTGAGGAAAAACGCCACGCACAGCATGCTAGCTTGAAGCTTCATCTATTTGCTTCCACTGGGGTAAGGTTGAAGGCGATCGCCATACTGCACCTCGGGGTCGATATGCCCGAACTCCAGGCGATTCAGCTCAGGGAACAAAAAACCGCCCACGGACTTGACGGTATTCGTTGCACCGTTATCCAGGTAAGCGGTGGGCAGGAGTTTTTTGACGATGCGCACTTCTTCGATGGGACCATTCGCGGTCCAGGCATCCGTGAGCACGGCTGCCTGCGCCGCAAATTGCGGTCCTCGAGCGAGCGGGTTGTCGGGCAGGTAGGCGTATCCCGGCAGCCCCTCCAGTTGAACCCCGACAGTGGCGACCGTCGGTCCCGTCATGCGCAGGGGGATGTCGGTCAGTTTCATGAGCGTTCCTAAAAACTTCATGGATACGCCCGTGGATATGGGCTCTTCGTGGGTAGCCACCTGGATATTGGCGAGGTCGCGCAACAGGATCTGTCCATCATGTCGGGCCAGAATCGGATCCACGTTTTGCCCACTCCCCGTATTGGTATTCGATAAGCCCGCATTGTGCGGGCCAAAAAACCGCACGGCCGCCTCATTACGCAGGTCTGCGTCGCTCTTGATGGCCAACCATTCCCGTCCCTGTGGCGGCTGGTCTCGCCATACGGTGCGTTCCCACGCCACATAACGCGCAGCCTCAATCGTGCGTAATTGGGTGAAGCTCCATTTGTCGGTATAGATCACCAGAAAAAAGAGTGGGATGAGTGCAAAGGCCGCTACCACAACGAATTCGGTGAGGGATTGGCCGCGTTCGTCGGGCTGATTTCCCAATATGGTTACATGTTTTTTGTAAAATACCATGCAACCTTTTTCTGCTTTGGTAGCGACAGCGAAGCTAAGGCAGTTAATCACAGAAGCCGTTAGTAGCACATTACGTAACTTGAAAGATGTCTTTTCCATGAGCAAGTCCTCTTTACTACTGCAATCCCAGCAGGGCGGCATATCGCGAACGATCTGTTGAGGTTAAATCCACAAGACGTGCCTCCCAGAATGGGCTGAAGAGGTTTCCACGCTCGTAGTTGTGATCAGTGCGTTGCCATAACGAAGCTGGACGTCGAAAATAGACCTGAGCCTTGGCAATTGCGCGCACCTGCCCGCTTTGTGCGGTTTGCGGCAGCGCCAAATTCATCTCCTGCTGCGCTGCATTTTGTTGGATGCCTAAAGCGGTGCCAGAATCCCTGATGGTTCCTCGTGGGTGTTCTACGACCACCATGTAAAATGGCATGATATCCGCAGGGTCGCCGTTAGCTTTTTTCAGCGATGGACTTACGTGATCAAAATCCTGATATCGGGTAATTCCATTGGCAGAAAAACGATCTGCATCTGCTCCGTTACCTACCATACCTTTCCCGTACAAATCTTGCTCATCAGGGTATTCAGATTTAGCCAAGCCGGACGCATCTGGGTTAGCGTTCCAGGATCCCTCGTAGGGAGGGATGTATTGAGTTCTGGTATGTGGTGGGAACTGCTCTTCCGTAGATGCGTCGATTTCACGGTAACGGTGCGCAGATTGAAAGTAGTGATATGGTGCGTCACCCGTTGTCTGCGCGGCACCCCAGCCAAGAGGCGCTTCGGGTAGGGGCTCCCATTCCCCAAAAATCGCAAACTTTCTCCGCCACATATGTAAAGAGAGTGTATCCATTCCTGACCAAACGTATTTTCTATTTTCTGGGTCGAGCGCAATTTGGGAGGCTCCTATGCGTGGGAGATCCCATTTAATTACCCATAAGTCGGGTGGCACTATGTCACTCAGAAGCTGCAAAGGAGTAGGGAGGTCAGAACGGTTGCTCGTAAACCCATCTCGGGAGGCATTGATCATATAGGCCAT
>JAKBXD010000183.1 GCA_021840785.1 Pseudomonadota bacterium | reverse complement strand
AGGGATCAGAGTGTTGGTTCCTGCCAGCCGCCTCGTTGGGCGGAAAAAAGGGTACAGGCGGTCGGATAGCGATCTTGCCAAGGTTGGGGTCGAGGGTTCGAATCCCTTCGCCCGCTCCAATTTTCCACTGGAAAATCAAAGCATTAGAAGCGGCCCTTCGGGGCCACTTCTGCTTACCTGCCCTCCTTCTGACGGCCAGGTAAGCGAGAGGTAAGCATCCGAAGACCAATTTCTGCGTCAAACCCGCAGCCCATCGTCCATTACCGCGAGATTCACCCCCGAGGCGCTGAAGAAGATCGGTTCTGGTCTCGCCGGCGCGTGAACGCCATAGCTGCGCGCAGCGCAAGAATCGTGCTTACCCATGCCCTCAAGAAGCAGGGTAAGCGATTCGGGTAAGCGCTTCGGGCGGGCCGTCCGGCGCTTTCCGCTGTGGCCATTCGCCAAGCCCGGAGACCTTTGAATCAGGGGGCACCGCCTGCTAAGCGGGCAAGTTCAAATCCTGCCCTCGCAACAGATCGGCAGCCTGACACCAACCTGGGCATAGGTGTTCGCCACCAGGCGAGCAATTTCTGCTGCGAGGGCACGCAACACCCGATTCTTGCGATTGATCGAGCAGGCTATTCCTCAATTGGCGGCATAATCGGCCATCCAATAACTGTGATATCGACATCGTCAAACATATCGCCACAAGGCCCTTTCGGAGCTTGTTTTAACCGTCCGTGACGACCTCAACTGGCAGTCCGGCGGCTTTCCACTCTGGGTAGCCGTCTTCCAGCCGATGAACTGAGTAGCCACGGGTCCTCAAGAGGGCGACAGCCTCGAACGAGAGGATACAAAAGGGTCCACGGCAATAGGCAACCACCTCGCGACCGGGTGCTATTTCGGTCAGGCGGCGTTCGAGTTCTGACAGTGGAATGTTGAGCGCCCGCGGTAGATGGCCCAACCGAAACTCGTCCTCAGGACGTACATCCAGAACCGTCACGAGGTCGTCCCGCAGGCGCGCCACCAATTCAGCTCTGGAAATGGGCTCCATGGTGTCACGACTACGGAAGTAGGTCCTCATCACCTGCTCGACCTCGGCCATGTTGCGCTCGCCGACGGAAGCAAGAGCACGGAGCAGCCCGACTGTCTCGTTCTCGCCCGCGAGGCTGTAGAAGACACGTTTGCCTTCCCGGCGCGTCTCCACAAGCGACGCTCGTCGCAGGATCTGCAGATGCCGAGACGCATTGGCGAAGGTCAGACTGGCCCGCGCGGCCAATTCGTCGACGCTTCGCTCCCCCTGGGCGAGATGCTCCAGCAGTTCCAGCCGATGCGCATGGCCCATCGCGCGCGCGATCTCGGCGAGGCTCGTGAAGATTGCCTGCTTGGGTCCCACCTTGACATCCACTTCAGCATTATACAAACATTCACCGTATTAATTGAATGTTATGTCAGATTCAAGCGTCTGCGCATACATCATGCCCCAAGCCCGCTCTTCGTTCGATTGGCGAAGAAGGTTAGATCGAAGGAGATAGCCGCCGTGGGAGCCGATGATCGCCAGGCGCATTGGGACTCGACCTATGTCGCGAAGAGCGAACGCGAGGTCAGTTGGTTTCAGGAAAGCGCGCAGCCATCACTGGACCTTATTGAGACGGTCTGCACACCATCATCCTCCGTTATCGATATAGGCGGTGGTGCCGCACACTTGGTGGATGGCTTGCTGGAGCGCGCCTTTCGGGACGTATCGGTATTGGATATTTCGTCGTCAGCTTTGACGGCTGCCCAAAGGCGCATGGGCCGCGATGCTGAGCGTGTGCAGTGGATCGTTGCCGACGTCGTGACCTGGGCACCACCGCGAACCTATGACGTGTGGCACGACCGTGCGGCGTTCCACTTCCTCGTGGCCGAACCGGACCGCGCGGCCTATCTGTTGCGGTTGGCCCAGGCCCTCAGGCCGGGCGGTCATGCAATTATCGCGACATTCGGCCCCGATGGCCCGGACTCGTGCAGTGGGTTACCCGTCATGCGCTATGATGCCGAAAGCCTCGGTTTTCTGCTCGGACCTTCGTTTCGGCTAGTTAATACGCTACGGCATGCACACGTGACCCCCGAGGGACGGACCCAGGCATTTCAGTTCAGCACCCTCCGTCGCTTGCCAGGTGCAGCAGCATAAGGGCTGGCCCGTCCGTGATATGCAGCTGATCCTGAGCGGACGCATTGCGGCGCCCTCCAAGTTCACCCCGAAAGGTCTGCCCCACGAGAGGCAGACTGTCTGAAGGAGTGGTTTGAACGGAAATTCCAGATCATCAACCCGGTGGTGATATCTAGACAGCAATTCCCTCGTAGCGGAACTCGGTCATCATACCGGTCGCCATGTGGTAGAGGTTATGGCAGTGGAATGCCCAACGGCCCGGGTTGTTGGCATCAAAAGCAATCCGCACGCTTCCCGGCATCGGTTCGACAAGCACGGTGTCGCGCACGGCTCCATTGACCGACCGCCCGTTGACCGCGACGACCTGAAAACTGTGGCCGTGCAGGTGCATCGGATGCGCCATAGGCGAATGATTGATCAACTCGATTTCAACGCGCTGACCTTTGCTCAGCATCAGCGGCGTGATCTTCGGCCAGAACTCACCGTTGAGCGACCAGGCATAGGGCTGCATGCCACCTGCAAGCGCGATCTGCTGAACGACATCCGGCTTACGGGACGCCAGCGGGGCCGTGGCGCGCAACTGAGCTTCGAGTGAGTTGTCTACCGGCTTCGCCATGTCGGATACCATTCCTGGCAGCCTAATGATGGAGGCGCCAGATGTTGCCAGAATGATCCCTGTCCGGTGACCTGTGCCTTCAAGTTCCGCCGTCACCGGGAATGCACCGGCATCCGGCAAGTCGACCAAAATGTCGAGGCGTTGCGCAATGGCGATCGGGAAACGCCGGCCGCTCACTGGGATCACCCCATGGCCGTCCACCGCAACGACGCGCCCTGTCAGCGCACCGAGGTCGAGCCAGAACTGGCTTGACGATGCGCCGTTGATGACACGCAACCGTACCCGACCTGCGCGTTCGACACGCACGATCTCCGGATCGGTGAGCGTCCGATCGTTCGCCAGAAAGGCATCGTAATTGATGTCGTTGAGGTCCATGTGCATGCTACCCATGCCCTGCATCGAGGTCGAACCCGACATCATCGACGATCCCGACATTTGCATTCCGCCCATGCCGGAGGACATGCTCATCGTCGCATGAGGCATCGTGGTGCCGGCCATGGCCGCCGGCACATTCTCCGTCATCCCGGCCATGCCGCCCGCCGCGGCGACACTCGTTCTGGTGAGGCCAGCGAGCAGTTCATCCGGCGCGCGGAAGCTGAAATCGTGCAGCATCAGCACGATTTCCTGCCGATCCTCCTGTGCCTCGGCCACGTCGCGGACAATGAGCGGAGCGGTCATCAAGCTCTGCTCTTGCAACCCGTGATGCGAATGCATCCAGTACGTCCCGGGGATAGGGGCAAAATCATATTCGTGGGTTACGCCAGGCCCGAGCGAGGGTGTCTGCGGCCAGGGAAAGCCATCCTGCGTCCACGGCGGAAGCTGGCCGTGCCAGTGAACGATCGTCGGCACGCCGGTCTCGTTAACAAGCTGTGCCTGGAACCGCTCGCCAGCGGCAACGCGTAAACCTGGCCTGCCGTCCGGGCCGGTCAGATGAAAGACCTTCGCAGGCTTGCCGTTGACGTCGATGACACGGGTTCCGGCCGTCAGCCGCTTTGAGCCAGTTGCCGCACGGGCTCTGGGCAGGCCTGCCAGCATTGTTGCCGCCACACCAGAAGCCAGGACCTGCCGGCGGGAGAAGAGCATGCTCATGATAAAATCCCTCGCTATTACCGGGTCATGCGGCCGATCGCCTCGACGAGTTCATCGACCTTGTGGCGCTGATCGACGACGTTGCCAGATGTGAAAGCACCCGCGACGCAGTGCGACACATGATCCCGCAGGATTTCCTCCTCGACTTTGAGAAGCGCGGATCGCACGGCACTGATCTGGGTCAAGGTGTCCACGCAGTATCTGTCCTCTTCTACCATGTCCATCGTCGAATGATTTGAGACAATTGGCAGCGTGATTTAACGGAGGTTTTGGCTCATCTCTTGGGTTAAAAGTTTAAGCGGCTATTTGGTTATGGCGCAAGCGTCTTTGCTGGATGGTTTGACGCTTGATTTGTTCCCGCTCACGCAGGATGTCCTGGCCCCTGCCATGATAGGCATCGGCTGGCGTAACGTTGCAGAGGCTCTCATGGTAGCGGCGG
>JAKBXD010000182.1 GCA_021840785.1 Pseudomonadota bacterium | reverse complement strand
GTCCCTCAGACCTCGAAATGTCTGTCCAGGAAAGTCTGGACCCATCACTTCCTGCGGATCCAAGATATACCGGAGCTCATCCCGCGTCAGACCGTATAGGTGAGCATAATATGCATCCAACTCAGCGCGGATCCGAGCTCGACCGTCTGGGTCCCACCGAAACGGTTCACCCACAAAGCCTAAATCTTTGGCAAAACCCGCTAGGCTCTTGGAGGTGTAGCTCAATTGCAAGACGCGATCGGTGATATAAGACAGATCAGGCGCGTTGTATCTTTGGGGCGGAAAGACCGGTAACTGCTCAAGAATGAAAAATCCCAAGGAGTTACCGCCGACTTTTTGTCGGGCTAAGTAATCCAACACCAACGAATTCAGGTTGGCCAACAAGGCAACACGATAATGACTTTTTAACGAACTGAACAATAGAGGCACCTTGTGACCCACAGCCACTCGGGGCAGCACCATGCAAATAACAGTTCGGGTGTTAGTGGTACTAGTGACGTCCTTGAACCCGATTAGCCAGTCATTTCGGTACCCGTCTAGTCGCGCTTCGACTTCAGTTTTGTCGACCCACCATGGCGGGCGGGGCTCGTAGACTGGATCAACATATTGATTTAGCGTGGTCGGTACCGGTTGGTTCTGGCGAATGCGATTCTGCTCTCGAAAAACCACGCTAGCTGCTCGATGGTCGTACATCCCGACCATTTTACCCTCATAGAGTGGCAGCCGTCCCGGGCCCGGCTCCGAGTAAAACAGGCTGCTGTCGCTGGACATATTGAAGAGGCCCTGCCGGAAGTGAACTCCCCACGGATTCTTTCCCGTTTGTCGGTCCACGAACACCGGAACGCGTCCGTATATCTTGAAGGTTAGCTGGGCATCAAAGGTCGTTCGAAACACGGGACAAGTCCCCGTGTTTGGGTTAACTCTGAGCAGGTCGCCAGGAGCCATGGGAAAAGTCCGCGCCGCGTCTTGAGTCTGGGATGCCCGAGTAAGAAAGAACCCAAACCGGGCCCGCGCGACGGACCGCCGACTTAGCGTTAGCAAACTAAACTTGTAACGCGAGTCCACCGCGGGAAACAGGCCCTCCCGATTTTCGAAATCGTATAGGGACAGCAGGTTCTGTTGCTCAACAATCGTCCTAAAGAAGTGCCGGTATGTGTAATCTGTGGCGATCCCAGTCGGGACCACGAGACCTGTCACACCCGATGGCTTAAGAAGGCTTCGTGCCATTTCAGCAAACAGTGCAAACGTATTTTGTTGTCCTACACTTGTTAGTGGAAAGCGGCCGCCGTATTTGGTGAAGTTGTTCATTCCCTCGACCTGTTCCTGAGCACGTACGTATTGGTGGTAGAGTTCTGGTCTGTTAACGACAAGTTGCGCAATCAGCGTCTTACGAGCGACCTGATTGGGAGCCGCAGCAATGGCGGGATCACTCGCTTTGAAGAACTCCTCGTCGCTGAAGACCTGTTTTTCCCACGGCGGATTGCCCAACACCACGTCAAAGCCTCCCGCCTGAAAGACGGAAGGAAACTCGACCGGCCAATGAAACACGCGTTGTTGTCCCGCAAGGTCATCCGCATACGCCTGAATGCGAGCCGGAATCGGCGTCCCTTGATGCGCGTCCCAGAGGTGACGGGTGGTGGGCACCGCCCCATGGCGGTCCGGGATGAGACGCGCAAAAAACGGAGCCACCCAAAGATTCGCCTGTTGCCAGGCACGGTGCCATGGCGTGCCCGGTTCATGCCATGCGGCATAGGCCCGCTTTTTGGCCTGCACTTGGTCCGGATCGTCCGTCACTAAGGCATCCATCCTGTCGAATGCCTCAACCATCGCCTCCCATTGGTCCCCTGTGGCTGGTGCCCCAAACAAGTCATCCCAGCGTTGCTGCCCCCGCTGCTCCGCCGCATTCTCCCGTTTCAGGGCTTGCGCCACCGCTTTGGCATCCCCCGTTTTTACCCTATACGCGTCCCCGGGGATTCCAGGCTGAACCATGTCGCGGAATTCGTCGTGGTAGAACGCCCCCACCAGGCTGTCTCCGCAACGGATGCGATGATCCAGGAAAGACAAAGGCCGTCCGCGGTGATGCCCTTCGATCCACAGTGCCACTTTGCACAGGTCCACCGCGAGGGGGTTCTTGTCGACCCCATAAAGACAATGCTCGATCACATCGCGTAAGGCGGCCTGATAGGCTTCCGCGCCGGGTTCGGCCTCCGCCGTGCGGACCTGGGCCAGCTGCCGCGCCACACGTCGTGCCGCCGCCAGAAGAAAGTGGCCGGATCCGCAGGCCGGGTCGCAAATCGTAAGACTCAGCAATGCCGCCTCTTCGCGCCCGGGAGACGCGTCACGCAATCGCTCCGCTAATACGGGTTCCAAGGCCGACTGAATGAGCGCCTGCACAAGCTCCGGTTGCGTATAATACGACCCCGTCGACTTGCGATCCGAGCCGCTGACGAGCGTAAACCGCCAAGCGTCCGGCTGATCCGCCGGCTCAATCCACGGTGTAAAGTCGAGGAGACTTTCATAGACGCTGCCCAGTTCTTCCACGTCCAACCCAGCATAGTTCACTCGGCGCCGCACATGGTCATCGGTGAAGCCGGTCAGCGGCCGCAACGCCTCCAGCAAGGTTCGATTTCTGAGCGCTGTGTCCGTCAGATGCGGGAGGGCATCCGGGCCAAAGAGTTCGCCGTTCAGGGCGGGCACCGGCAGAGGCCCCGGCGCGGAATGGTGAGCAAACAGGTCGAAGGTCTCCAGAAGCCCATACCAGAGGTCGTCCATCCCCTCCGCCAGGCGCCCGGGGGCCACGTCCGCTAAGTGCCGCAACCGCTCAATGCTATACACCGCCCCGTAAATGGCGGCCGTCTCTTCGTCGCCCGGCGGCAATAACATCTGGCGCTCTTCCGCTACCATCAGAAAGAGCAGGCGGTAGATGAGTCGCAACAGCTCTTGATAGTAGCCCTCCACGGTCAAATCCCCCCGGACAATCGCCTCGCGTAAGGTGGTATTGGCCGGATGGACAAGAAATCCGGTGCCCAGCGTCTGCAGGGCGGCTTCTACCCCATCCCGCAATCGCTCCCGCAGGCGGCTGCCTTGATTCCATGCTGACTGCGTGTAGCGCTCCAGCCACGATCCCGGTCCATCCTCGGCGTGGCGCGGAAACCGGGACACGTGACAGAGGCGATAGAGCACCAGAAAATCCTCGTATTTCTCCGCCGTGAAGAGCGTCGCCAGATCCCAGGCGAGGTAAGTCGGGCGGGCCGTGCGCGTACTATTGCGTAAAATCCACAGCGTGTCCCCATTGGTGACGAGGCCCCAGAGGTGTTCGGTTTTATTCAAGTATTCCTGGACGGTCGCATATGGGCTCAAGCGCATGACCCCGGGCTGCCGACGCGTGAGGTCCGTGCCGGCCCCCACAATATGGATGGGCATTCCCTGATCATCGCCCAGCCGATGAGAGATCGCATAGGTCTGATCGTCGTCCGTGCGGGCCGCCCGTTCCTGGTAGACCAAGGTAAAGCCGAGCGTCCGGAGGAATTTCACCATCCATTCACGCGTGTCCGTCGTCGTGCTCGCCGTGGGGTTGGTCCGCTGCAGTCGTTCCAGTGCCAACCGGAAACTCGTCCAGTGAGCCCGGGCCTCACTCCACGCCGCCGTGATCTCGCTGGTCAGGGCTCCCCGGTTGAGCCCAAAGTCGTTGGCGTCTTGCCCGCCCCATTCCCCGGACACGGCCCGCGTCACCATATCCGGGGTCAACAGACCGCCTTCCGACCGAAATGTCGTCCACACCATTTTTACGCCATCCCTCCCGGCAATAAGACATAGCACCCTAACCAGTCCGGATCATAGGCGGTAACCTCGACCTGCCCCGTCCCCACGGACGCCCGCAGCGCCCGGTACGTCGCGGTCACGTGGTCCTCCCGCGCTTGTTTGATGGCGGCGGACACCGCGTCATTTGTTAACATGTCCAACCCCCATTGCACCTGCTCCTGTCGTTCTCCCACGCTCAGGTTTTGGGCCGGCTGGGCGGTGTCCGCGAGATCGCGCCAGATCGCCGCATTTGGCACCCAGTTCTCGGGATGTTCCCGCTGATAACCCGTGACCATCACTTCTTCGGCAAACGTTTCGTGCCCCCGCTCCCGCACGCGATAGCGGATGCGGGCGATCGCGATGAGCGTGCGGCGCGTGACCGCCGTCGTCAACATAGCGCCGCTGCGCGCCACGCGCGTGGGATCGGCCCCGCCCAAGGCCGTACCCAGCACCCGGTGGGACCACCCTTCGACCCAGGGATGGCTCCGGTCTAGCGTGACGGCGCCCACCGCCCCGTGCGGGTCGGTCGTCACGCCCACCCACGCGTCCCGATCGCCTGGCGGCGCGAAGGGGTCCA
>JAKBXD010000011.1:9070-21376 GCA_021840785.1 Pseudomonadota bacterium | reverse complement strand
TCTAGCGGACTCCAGCTTATTAGCGCGGATGACTTCTTTGGTGGCGTCGTTGATCTGCTCTTGCGTGAAGGGGACCTCCATCTGCAAAATCTTGGCGCTGTTGAAGAGGCGTTTGGTGTGTTCCGGCAGGCGGAAAATGGCGGTGCCCTGGAGGGTGGCATAGGCACGTTCGCCCTCAAAACAGCCCATGCCGTAATGTAGGCTGTGGGTGAGGCCATGCACGGTGGCCTCCCGCCAGGGGACCATCTTGCCGTCAAACCAGATAAAACCGTCGCGTTCCGCCATGGACATCGTCACATCTCCTGTTAATC
The DNA here is from genome assembly GCA_021840785.1 of Pseudomonadota bacterium. The sequence goes on along the minus strand of JAKBXD010000011.1, from coordinate 21,065 downwards.
GCTATAACTGCCAATGAGTTCCTGCCAAATCTCCCGCACTCCATGCGCTGCGGCTTGTAGCGCGTCCCAATCGGGAACCGCTGCAGTGCGAATTTCGTTGCCCTGCAAATTCAGCCAGCGCCGGTTTTCTTCCTGGCGGTACAGTCGCCAGGCTTGCCCGAGGACGGCGCCCCGTTCCGCGTTCCAGATACCCGCGCGGGTCAGTGCGGCTATCCCTGCGGCGGTCCCGATATCCTGGCATAGCGTCGGCTGCCGGGAGCAAGCCCCTAGCATAGCAAATTGTACGAGAAACTCGATATCTGTGAGGCCACCGGGGCTCAGTTTGAGGTGAAAGGCGTCCTGAGCGATGGTTTTGCTCCGATAAATGCGCTGCCGCATGCTGCGGACGTCTTCCACTAACTGCTCGGGATGGCGCGGCCGACCGAGGATTTCTGCACGCAAGCGGGTAAAACGGGCACCGAGTTCCCTATCCCCGGCGACCCAGCGGGCACGGGTGAGGGCTTGATGTTCCCAGGTCCAGGCGGATTCGTGCTGATAGCGGCTGAAGGCATCCAACGTCGTGACCAGAGGCCCGGATTGCCCACTCGGGCGCAGGCGCATGTCGATCTGGTAGAGCAGACCGGCACGGGTGAGGGTGCTGAGGATGTGAATAAGCCGTTGTCCGAGACGGGCAAACCAGGTAGGGGCAGGAAGGGGCAGGGTACCGTCGCTTTCGGTGTCGAGGGATGCGTCATAGAGGTAGACCAGGTCGAGATCGGAGGCAAGGCCCATTTCCCGGCCGCCCAGTTTGCCGAGGGCGATAACGATGAAGGGGGCCACTTGGCCGTTGCCGGTCCGCACGCTGCCGTGGCGGCGCTGCATTTCCGCTTCGGCCCAGGCCAATGCGGTTTGCAGAGTAAGCTGGGCGAGGTTACTGAGTTGGGGGAGCAGAGTTTCCACAGGCATCTGGTTCGTCCAGAAGGCGGCGGCAAGGCGCAGGACTTCGGCGTTTTTGAAGCGCCGCAGGGCATCCATTCGTTCTTCCATATCTTCAGCGAGCTGTAACTGTGCAGCGAGGGCCTGCGGCCAGTGCTCGGGGCTGATGACTGTGTCGCCGAGTACGTCATCCAGCAGGATGGGGAAGCGTGCCAGTTCCTGTGCCAGCCAGGGGCTGTGCAGTAACTCCGCGATGCGCATGAGGTACGGTGGATTTTCCGCAAGCAGGGCGAGGTAGTTGGCACGCCCCAGAATGGCCTCAATGAGGGTGAGGAAGCGATGTAACCAGGCGTCGGTGTCTGGCTGGGCGCTGCAGAGATCGAGGGCCAGTGGAAGCAGGCGATCGAGGCGTTGACGTCCTTCTGTAGAGAGGCGGCTGGCCACATCGCGGCTGTGGGTGAAACGCCAGAGGCGCGTCCATACGGCTTCCGGTGCCGTGAAGCGCAGGACCTGGAGCAGATCGCTGGGAACGGTTTCCAGCGCATTGGTCTGAGCGCGTTGCCAGAGTTTCTCTCCGTTGCTGTTTTTACCCTGGCGATCATCCTTCCCGGAGGCCAGGGTGCGCTGAAAGATGACGTGGTTCTGCTGGCGGAAGGTGTCGAGGGTTTCGCGCATGGTCATGACATCCGGGAAACCCATGCCGCAGGCCAGGCGTTGCCATTCCAGCTCAGAGTGCGGTAATTGCTGGGTCTGCTGATCATCGACCATTTGCAGGCAATGTTCAGTATTGCGCAAAAAAAGATAAGCGCGGCGCAGCCGGTCGGTATCGTCCGCGGGCAGTAATCCGGCACTGGCGATGGCCGCAAGGGTATCCAGGGTGTTGGTGCTGCGCAGGGCGGGTTGGCGGCCACCGTGGATAATTTGCAGGGATTGACAGACAAACTCGATTTCACGGATGCCGCCTTGGCCCTTTTTGATGTCGTTGCTGCTGCCACCCTGTTCCGCATCCATGAGGGCTTTGACTTCCCGCAGGCCGGTGAGGGCGGTGTAGTCCAGGTAGCGGCGATAGACAAAAGGGCGCAGGGTGTGGAGGAGGTTTTGGCCTAAGGCGAGGTCACCCGCGACGGGGCGCGCCTTGATAAAGGCGTAGCGCTCCCAGCCGCGGCCATGCACCTGATAGTATTGCTCCATGGCCGCGACGGAGATGCAGAGGGGGGCGGCATCTCCGAAAGGGCGTAGGCGCATGTCGACGCGGAAGCAGAAGCCGTCCGCCGTCCGCTGATCGAGGGCCTGAATCAGCCAGCGACCGAGGCGTTGGAAGTATGTGCTGTTGTCGAGGGGGATGGGGCCATCCGTCTCGCCGTCTTCGCCGTAGCAGAAGATGAGGTCGATGTCGGAGGAGAGGTTGAGTTCGCGCCCGCCCAGCTTGCCCATGCCGAGGATGGTGAAAGGCACCTCTTGACCGTCGTCGTTGCGGGGGATGCCATGGCGCTGGCGCAGCATCTCTACGCCATAAGCATAAGCCTGTTGCAGACAGATTTCGGCCAGCTCGCTGAGGGCGGCTACTGTCTCTGGATAATGTTCGCCGGGCTGACGATCCTGCCAGATGATTTCTACCATACGGGCATTGCGGTACTGGCGCAGATTGGCAAGGAAGACGTCGCTGCTGAGTCCATGGCTGGTGGCAAGGTCGCTGTGTCCGCCGCGTGCAAGGCGCGGCAACCAGTGGGGATGACGGAGGAGGAGTTGGCGCGCAAAGGGGCTGACACAAGCGATATGTGCCCAATGTGCGGCAAAGGCGGATCCCAGGTGTCGGAGCTCGGTCTGCTCCTCAGCAGAGAGGGCGGCCCAGGTGGTTTCGAGCGGTCCGGTGATCGCCGCCGCTTCCAGGGGTAACAGGTTAATGGCGTGGATGATTTCCTCGGGTAACTCGGGGGCCGCCATGCGTGCTCCTTCCGGTGGTGTTCCGCATCGTGTGTATGGGCAGTGTAACTTAATCTCTGTTTTGGGGTCCGCATGAGGCTCTGTGGTGCTTCTTGTGCTAGGATTTTGTGCGGTTACCGTTGGCGCGTTACGCGGTGCTATATGGTAACGCGATCCGCAGAGAGAATCGTAGCAGGGAGCACATTACATTACCTCACGGCGTTTACCGGCGTTGACCGGACGGGTTGGCTGATATTGCGGGCTTTCAAGGAGAGGCGTGCCTTGCCGCGCTTACGCCTGACTTTTGCCGGTGCCCGCCGGGCGGGCGGTTGGCTGCTGGCCATCGTGCCGACCGTGCTGGTGTTGCCGACGGTGGTTTTTTATCTTCTGCTGATTCCCCATCTGGAATTATTGCGTCCCTATGTTTCTCAATACCTGTCGCGGGCTTGGGGTGCTCCGGTGCAGGTGCGCGGAATGCGCTTGGGCTGGAACTGGGGACCGTCGCTGGAATTGGCCACGTTGCGGGTGGGTCCGTCTGCACAGCCGGAACTGGCGCTGCACGGGGTGCACCTGCGCCTTTTTGCCCTGCCACTGCTCTGGGGGGACCTGGTGGCGCGGGATTTCCGCGTTGCGGACGGCGAGGTGTCCGTCGTTCAGGCGGCCAACGGCGGCTGGCAGGTGGCCGGACAGTCGCTGGGACGTGGCGGGTCGCCTTTGCCACTGGTGCCACTGGATCTGGACTGGGCTCATGTGGATGTTCAGCACCTGACCCTACAATGGCGCCCCCAGTTGCAGGCCGCTCCCGTTTCTCTGCAGGTACGGTGGCAGAGCAGCGGTGGTCTGCGTCCACGGATGCAGGTGCGGGTGCGCTGGTCACCGCAAGGCTTGTTGCGCTACTCAGGAGTGGCGCATGGCGTTTTTACCCGTCCGGGGCGTTCCTCCGGCAGTGGTAATTGGATATTGCAATCGTTGCCGCTGCCGTGGCTTCATCTCGCGGATCCGCGCCTGCCGATGCTGAGCGGAAACGTGAGTGGCAGCGGGCGCCTGCAATGGCGTTATGGTTTGCCGCGCACCGCTACCGGGCAATTTGCCGTGCATGACGCCGGGGTGGACGGCAAGCAGTGGGCACAGATCCATGGCCATCTGGGCTGGGTTGGAACGGGTTCCACCGGGACATTGCAGCTTGCTGATTTGACAGGACTTGCCGCACAACCTTTGGCAATGCGCGTGGGGCTCAACTGGCGCCATCGCCTGCAATGGCAGGTGCAAACGCCACTGTTTCCCGCCGCACTTCTCCGGAACGTGCCGGAGATGGTCCTCCCCGCGCAACTCCGGTGGATACCTCAGCAACGGTGGCAAGGTAGCCTGCGCGACCTGCGCTTCCGCTCACACAGCGCCGAACACCACCAGCCCGCCACTTGGGAGCTTCAGGCCGTACTTCATGGCATTGGTGTCCCGCCCCATGGATACTGGTTCGGCGTGCAGGGCCTTAGCGGCGACCTCGTCCTTCGCCCGGAAGTCGTAAAATTTCATATGGTTAGTCCGAAGCTTATCCTGGACTGGCCGCAGCACTTCGCGGCACCGCTGCACTTGCAGGAAATTTCGGCACGGATTGCCGCCCGGAAAACAGAGGCAGACTGGACGATTCAGGCCAATCCGATCGCGTTTAAGGGTCCTGGTCACCTGCACGCCAGCCTCGCGGTGCAGGGCCAGCAATTACGTCTGAAGGCTCAGCTTGACGATATGCCCGCGACGGCGCTGGCGGATTTCGTACCGCAGAGCGGTATTAGTCCTGCCCTGCGCCACTGGTTGCTGCAGGCATTTCAGGCGGGGTCATTGCAGCATGCTGATCTGCGGTGGCGGGGACCATGGAATCACCTTCCCCGCCAGGCGCTGGGCGGACATTTTTCGCTGCGGGCGAATTTTCGCCATGTGACCCTGCATTATGCCCCGCACTGGCCAATGGCGACGCAAGTGAACGCGCAACTCCTCTGGCTGGGAGACCGCCTTTCCGTTCAGAGCCATCAGGGTGACATTTTCGGGATGCCGGTTGCTTCCGTCAGCATCGATCTCAACCATCTTTTCGCAGCGCATACTTCACCGCTGCAGGTAACCTTGAAGACGCCGATCCCGTTGGATAAATTGCTGCCCTTTTTGCGGGAAACACCCATACTGGAGGGCAAGGCCGTGGCGAATATGCCTCTGCGTCTGAGCGGGCAGGGACAATTACAATTAGCCTTCAGCATCCCTTTCGGGGCTGAGAAAAGCCAGGTGGATGGCCGAATCGATATCCGTCATGCGGGAGCCGGATGGAGTGGTTGGCAGGCGACCGGTATACAAGGGCCGATTTATTTTCAGCGGGATAAGATTCAGGTTGGCGGGCTGCAAGGCATTTTTGCCGGTGGTCCCGTGCAGGCGAGCCTGCGGGCCAGTCAACTGGCGACCGTGCCGCGCCTGCATTTTTCACTGCAGGGTGCGCTACAAGCGGCGGATCTGCCGATGCCGGAGCGCTGGCGCACGGCTTTCAGTGGTGCCGTTCCATATCAGGGTAGCGGTACATTGTTAAACGACGAGTTGCGTTTCAAAGGCAGTGCCGACCTGCGCCAAAGTCGTAGTACTTTGCCGGCGCCCTTGAATTGGGCATCAGGCAAGGGTGGCAGCCTGACCGCGCAAGGCCATGGTAACGTGGCTCACCGTCTGCAAGTCAATTTCAATCTGCCCATGGGGTCTGCGGTCCTGGACTGGCAACGGGAGAAATCCGGCTGGCGATGGAAGGCTGGCGCGGCCCGTTTGGGTGGAGAAATCCCTCCGTCGCTGCCCAGTAATGGGTTTTCCCTTCGGGGCCTTGGTGATAGCCTCTCCGTAGGGCCGTGGCTGAGTATGCTGAAAGGCGGAGCAGACCGCGGGACATGGCCGGAAATCCGCTTCGACCTGCATTGGCGGCATCTGCGTTTTCTGGAACAGGATTGGCCGGATGTGCAGATGCGCGGCCGGGTGGCGGCGGAGAAAAAGCTGTATCTGCAATGCGCCAGCCCCCGGTTATCCGGCGTCTTACAGTATGCGCACGCGCCGCAGCCCATGGTCCCTGCTCAATTGCATCTGGACATCCAGAAATTAAGCATCGCGGCACCGACATCCTCTGGGTCCTCTTCCGCCATCCTTTCGCAAACACTGCGGGGAGCCGCGGGTAATCCGCTGACGCTGCATACCCATATCGCGCAACTCGATTGGCGGGGCCACAAGGTGCATGACGTGTTGCTGGATGCCGGGCGATCGAAGACCGGCTGGAACATATCTATGCTCAAAGGCGATTGGGCCGGCAGTCAATGGGACTTTAAAGGGTCGTGGCAGGGCGCCGGAGTTGGCCAGTCGACCTTTCAGGGTAATGTCCGCAGCAATAATATCGCCCCTGTTCTGCAGGACATCGGCATGGATACCCTGGACTACGGCCGTGCCGATTATGCGGGAAAGCTGTCCTGGCCGGGCGCGCCCTGGGATTTCTCCGTGGCGCATCTCAGCGGAAACATACAATCAAAGCTGTGGAATGGTCGACTCGGAAAATTGGGTACGGATATTTCCTGGCTCGTCTTCCTGAATCCTACATCGTTATTTCAGGACGTTATCACCTTTGATTATCGCCCGCTCTTCGGCAGCGGCTTGTTCTTTTCCAAGCTTTTTGCCGATTTCCAGGTGCAGGATGGTGTCGCCCATACCCGCAATCTACGCCTTGAGTCCAGCGCGCTCGAAATGAAGGGGGTTGGCGCTGTCGACTTGACACACCGAACCATGAGTATGAGGTTGCAGGTCTATCCCTTGCAGAGTTTTGACTTGCTCCTCGGACATTTTCCGATCCTTGGTCCCGCCCTCTTCGGGAAATCGGGCAAGGTGCTAGAATGGCGTTATCAGGTGGATGGGCCCTGGAAGCATCCGGTGGTGCGTCAGGTCCACGCACCGGCCAAAGTCGGAGGGGAAAGACCATGAAAGTCCAGGTTGCCGTAGTGCAGATGGTGTCTTCGGAGGTGCTGGCGGATAACCTCGCCCATGCCGAGTCTCTGCTGGCGCAGGCGGCTATGGGGGGGGCGCAACTGGTGCTCTTGCCTGAGAATTTTGCGCTCATGGGACGCGACGAAAAAGCCAAACTGGCCATTATGGAAATGGATGGCGATGGCCCGATCCAGTCCTGGCTGGCAGCGCAGGCGCAGCGCTTTGGCCTGTGGTTGATAGGGGGCAGTATTCCCCTGGCCGCCCCTGACGGACGCTGCTATGCCGCCTGCTTGGCCTTCAACCCCGCCGGGCAACGCCAGGCGCGTTATGACAAGATACACCTCTTTGACGTCGATCTGGCGGGCGGCGAAAGTTACCGCGAGTCCCGTACCATTGCTCCCGGCAGGACCCCGGTGGCCGTGACCACGCCCTGGGGCCAGCTTGGCCTCTCTATCTGCTACGACCTACGTTTCCCGGAGTTGTACCGCTGTTATGCGGGGGCTGAATTACTGGCCGTCCCCAGCGCCTTTACCCAGCAGACGGGTGCCGCGCACTGGGAGTGTCTGTTGCGGGCGCGAGCCATTGAGAACCAGGCCTATGTGCTCGCCGCTGATCAGGGTGGTTTGCACCAGAATGGCCGTCAGACCTTCGGCGGCAGTATGATTATTGATCCCTGGGGTCAGGTGCTGGCCCGTCTGGACCAGGGTGAAGGAGTCGCGCTGGCCCAGGTTGACATGGAATTTTTGCAGCGCTGTCGCAGTAATCTGCCTGCCCTGCAGCATCATCGTCGCCAGGCATGTTGCGGCGCTTACCAGGAGATATAGGCGTAACCCTTCTGTTGCAGGATGATAAGGTCCACTGCGCCGCTGAATACCGGCTTCGCCTCAGGAATCAGACTGGCCTTGTCGATTTTGACGGTCTTCATGGTTTGCTCGCAAGCATTAAAGACCACGCCATACATAGACAGACTTTGTACCTGTTCCATAATGAATTTTTCGTAGTGGTGATGGTTTTTTTCCGTTTTGACCAGCAGCCAGATACCGGGTCCGAAACAATCAATGACGATGTCTGCGTCGTTATTGAAATGCTGCAGGACCGTTGCCGCACTGTGCAGAATATCTAAAATATAGGCCGCATCAGATTTATTGAGTTGGTAGACCGCTTTGTTCTTGCTGGGTTCCAGCATGTCCCCGGCCTTGCCCTGACCAGCGACGGCCAAAGCACCGACCCCGGCCGCGGCGGCGAGACCTTCCATGAAGTGGCGGCGGGAATGGTTTTTGGCTTGAGCCATGCTATCCTCCTGAGCTTTGCGGGTTATGATAATCACCCTAAGACTAGCAAAATTTGCGCCGGCGTGATCGCGGCGGATGAGGAGCGTATGCGTGGATGTTGAACAGATATTCTTCAGAGGCCGTGCATGAAGCAGTTTAACGGCGCATTTTTCCGTGACCTATGGCAGATGACCAAGCCTTATTGGTGGCACTCCGAGGAGCGCTGGATGGCACGCGGGGTGTTTGCCTGCATTATCCTGCTCAACCTGTTCATGGTCTTTATTTCCTACCGTATTACCGAATGGTATGCGGTGTTCTGGAATGCCCTGCAGCGCTTTGCGGTGAATGCCGCCTGGCACCAGATGCTGATTTTTCTCGGGCTGGCCACGTTATATATTGTCGCCGCAGTTTCCCAGACCTTTTTTACCCAGATGCTGGAGATTCGCTGGCGGCGTTGGCTGACGAAGCATTATCTGGATGCCTGGCTGGCCAAAAGTACCTTCTATCACATGCAGGTACTGGGTGATGGCACCGACAACCCGGATCAGCGTATCAGCGAGGATCTGGCCAGTTTCACCGGGCAGACGCTGAATATTGTGATAGGTCTGCTCAGTTCTGTCACGACCCTTGCCGCCTTTGTGTTCATGCTCTGGAACTTGTCGGCCATGATTACCATTCCCTGGCAGGGCAGTCTTTATACGATTCCGGGCTATCTGGTCTGGGCAGCGCTCATTTATTCCATCTTCGGCACCATTCTGGCCGCGCTTATTGGGCGGCCGCTCATCAGTCTGAACTTCAACCAGGAGCGCTTTCAGGCGGATTTCCGTTTCAGTATGATGCGCTTGCGTGAAAACAGCGAGAGTATCGCGCTGTATGGCGGCGAGGCCGAAGAGCACCATCACTTCTTACAGCGCTTTGCCAATGTATATGCTAACTATTGGCGGATTATCTGGCGCTCCATGCGCCTGAACTGGTGGGTATCAGGGTATGGTCAGGCCGCCATTATTTTTCCAATCCTGGTGAGTCTGCCAGCCTATTTTGTGAATAGGGCGATTGGTATCGGTGGGTTGCAGCAGATTGCTGCGGCTTTCGGTCAGGTGCAAGGCGCGTTGTCCTTCATCGTCAGCAGTTACGGCAGCCTCGCCAACTGGCATGCGGTGGTCGATCGTTTGCGTTTTTTTGAGCGGTCTATGGATGAGGTGCGGATCATCCGTGAAACCCATTACCAGATTGAACGCAAAGACGGCCCGCGACTGCTCGTGAAAGATCTCAACGTGCGCCTGCCCGATGGCCGGGAGTTGATTCATCGTTTGGATATGGATGTGCAGCGTGGGCAGCGTTTGCTGATCATGGGTCCATCCGGCAGCGGAAAAAGCACGCTGGTACGTGCTTTGGCGGGTATTTGGCCCTTTGGCGAAGGGGTCGTGCAAATGCCCCAGGGCGACCGTCCTCTCTTCCTGCCGCAGAAACCCTACCTGCCATTGGGTACTTTGCGTGATGTGCTGGTGTATCCCTTCGGAGTGCCGGGGGTCAGCGACGTCCAGTTGCAACAAGTGCTCCATCTGGTCGCTATGGATGCACTGGTCGACAAGTTGGAAGATGCCCGTTTGTGGTCCCATGTATTGTCTTTGGGTGAACAGCAGCGCTTGGCCTTTGCCCGCATTCTGTTACAGAAGCCCCAGTGGGTGTTTTTGGACGAAGCCAGTTCCGCACTGGATGAACCAGCAGAGGATGCGCTCTACCATATGCTCGTCGAGGTGCTGCCAGAAACCGCCATCATCAGCGTGGGTCACCGCTCCAGTCTGTTGCGGCATCATCAGTATTGTTTGCGTCTGCAAGGAGACGGGTGTTGGCACCTGGAGACCGTTGTTCATCCCGTCTCTGGAGGACAAGAGCCGGTACCGATCTGATGCTGGCAGCCGGAAAGAACACCTTGTTTTACTCTTATCCATCCTGCTGATTTTAAAGGAGATGAAATATGGCCATGACCGCAAAAGATTTGCCGGTTGGTGGGGCAATGCCCGAATTCTGCCTGCCCATCGGGGGTCAGACAGGACAATGGTGCAGCACGCAGGCGCGGGGCAAGCCTTTGCTGGTGCTTTTTATCTGTAATCACTGTCCCTATGTAATCCATATCAGTAAGCGTTTAGGCGAGTTGACGACGCAATGGCAGCAGCAGGGCGTGCAGGTGGTGGGTATCAACAGCAACGATGCCGTAACTTATCCCGACGATGCTTCGGAAAAAATGCCTGCAGAGGCCCGACGCGCCGGGTATTCCTTCCCTTATTTGTTTGATGGAGAGCAAAGTGTAGCCAAGGCTTTTAATGCGGTGTGCACGCCTGATCTGTTCCTTTTTGATGCGGCGGGCGCACTGTTTTATCACGGTCAGTTTGATGCGAGTCGTCCCAAGAATGATCTGCCGGTGACGGGTGAAGATTTGGCGGCGGCGGTTGCGGCGGTGTTGGCGGGAGCCGAGCCGCCAGCTAAAGTGCCGCCCAGCGTTGGTTGCAGTATCAAATGGCGGCCGGGTAACGAGCCGGAGGACTGGGTATGAGTGCGCAGGGTCTTTGCGCCGTGGTGACCGGTGCCTCTTCCGGCATCGGGGCGGCTGCGGCGCGCGCGCTGGCAGCACAGGGATACCGGGTGATTCTTGGTGCCCGGCGCTTGGAGCGTTTGCAGGCGCTGGCGACCGAGTTGGGAGGGGAAGCTGTTTTTCTGGACGTAAGCGATGCGGCCAGTGTGGCTGAATTTGCGGCTCAGCTACCATCCGGAGTCGATGTGCTGGTCAATAATGCGGGTGGTGCGCTGGGGCTGGAATTTCTTGCGGACTTAAATGAGGCCCATTGGCAGGAAATGTGGCAGAGCAATGTTCTCGGCCTTGCGCGCATGAGTAAAGCGCTCTATCCCCATCTGCTGAAAGCATTTTCCGGGGTTGGTCACGTGGTGAATATCGGTAGTGTCGCTGCCCACGAAACCTATGCCGGTGGTGGTGGTTATACGGCCTGTAAACATGCCGTAAAAGCGCTTACGGAGACTATGCGCGCGGAATGGCTGGGTCAGCCTCTGCGGGTGACGGAAATTGATCCTGGTCTGGTGGAGACGGAATTTAGTCTCGTGCGCTTCGACGGCGACGCAGAGCGGGCCGCCAGCGTCTATGCCGGCATGAAACCTTTGGTGGCTGCAGATATTGCCGACGCCATCTTATGGGCGGTGACGCGGCCTGCGTATGTGAATATTGACGAAATTATCATTAAGCCACGGGATCAGGCACGGGTAGGAATGGTGCATCGGCGTTGATGCCGGTTTGCTCCGGATGGAGGGGCGGCTACGTTGGCTTCTCAAGAAGAACCACCTGCAGCCCATTCAGTGACGATCAGTGGAAAATGGCGTGCAATAAACCAGTGGCCGACTGTTGCTTTTTTGCGACAAGGTGGGTGGGGTTATGGCTTTGACGCTGCCGACGTAGACGCAGCAAGCGCTTTTGCAACTCACGTTTGATGCGTTGCCGTTCGTGGCCCGCCATGAACGATGCGTAGCTAGGGAAGCTGCGTACCCGGCGTAAGGCGGCCAGAAGATTCGCGGTGCTGTCCATATTGGTCTCCGTTGCTTTGCTCTGATGAATATAAGAGCTATCAGCAATAACCGTGCCAAAAAAATAAGTCATTATAATTATGGGGTAAGTGTTTTCCGGCAGATCAGTCGAAGGGAATTTGTCACATTTAAACGACAATGCTTCGTCGCGTTGCTGCTGCAGAGGAGATTGGTCTAATAACAGGGCTGCTTTTTGCTACTTTGATTGGCGTCGCAAAAAGCCCCCAGGCCCGCAGCGGTTTTACATCAATGGCGCCGGAAAGCGTCGAGGACCAGTATCACGGCACCGATGGAAATGGCACTGTCGGCGA
>JAKBXD010000011.1:0-9060 GCA_021840785.1 Pseudomonadota bacterium | reverse complement strand
GTTGAAGTAGGGCCAGTAGAGGCTACCCCAGTGGGCGCCAATAAAATCGACCACATAGCCCAGGCGGATGCGGTCAATCAGGTTGCCGACTGCGCCGCCGAGAATCAGTGCAAGGGATATGGCGGTCCAGGTGGAGCCGGGCTTGAGCCGTCGCAGGATGGCGACGATGACCGCGACCACGAGCAGGGCGATGCCGATGAGCAGCCAGCGTTGCCAGCCGCCAGCTCCCGCCAGGAAGCTGAAAGCGGCACCGGTATTGTGGATCAGGCGGAAATTGAGCAGGCCCGGAATGATGATAATACCTTGTCCCACTCGCCAGATGTGGCTCAACCAGAGCTTGACGCCTTGATCCAGCAGAATGACCCCGAGCGATAACCATAAATAACGCAGCATCAGCAGAACTCCCGTGTTTCACCGGGTAAGGCGAGATTTCCGACACAGCGGTTGCAAATATCCGGATGCTCGGGATGACGACCCATGTCCGGGCGGCGATGCCAGCAGCGCGCACACTTTTGGGCGTCACTGGGCCGGACCTGAATGGCGATGCCGGGGATGATATCGCTGCATCCTTCCGGACGTTCTCCATAGGGGCGCAGGGCGCACGCGGAACTCAGCAGGAAAAAGCGCAGTTCCTCGCCGAGTGGTGCAAGAAACTCATGCCAGTCGCTGTTGGCGTAAAGGGCGATTTCGGCATCCAGACCCGAGCCAATCTTTTTTTCCTGACGCAGGGGTTCCAGTGTGGCATTGACGGCGTCCCGCAACCGATTGAGCCGCTCCCAACGTACATCCAGTGCTTCACTGTCGGCAGCTAGTGTAATTTTCGGATATTGCGCAAAAAACACGCTGGGGGACGAGCGATTGCCCATCTCGTTCCAGATTTCTTCAGCGGTGAAGCTCAGGATGGGGGCCATCCACACCACCATGGCTTCGAGCATCTGCCAGAGTACCGTCTGCGCCGAGCGCCGCGCCCGCGAGGCGGCGGGCGTGGTGTAGAGACGATCCTTGAGCACATCCAGATAGAGCCCGCCAAGCTCCACTGAGCAGAAGTGATGCAGACGCTGCTGGACGCGGAGGAATTGATACTCGCCATAGGCCGCGCGGATTTCCTCCTGCAGGAGCGCGGTGTGGGACAGCATCCAGCGGTCCATTTCCAGCAGTTCCGCTGTGGGCAGAGCGTCCGTGGCCGGATTAAAGTCGTGAGTGTTGCCCAGCATATAGCGGGCCGTATTGCGGATGCGCCGATAGCTGTCGCCCAGTTGCTTGAGGATGGTGTCGGAGATGGGGATCTCGCTGCGGTAGTCTTCCGAGGCCACCCAGAGGCGCAGTATGTCCGCGCCGTAGCGGTCGATGATCGTCTGCGGAGCTATGACATTGCCCACGGATTTGCTCATCTTCCGACCTTCGCCGTCGACGGTGAAGCCGTGGGTAAGCACCGCCTTGTAGGGTGCCCGCCCGCGGCTGGCGACGGACTCCAGCAGGGAGGATTGGAACCAGCCGCGATGCTGATCGGAGCCTTCCAGATAAAGATCCGCGGGACTGTGCAGTTCGGGGCGTTGCTCCAGTACAAAGGCGTGGGTGGCGCCGGAGTCGAACCAGACGTCGAGAATGTCCGTGACCTTATGGAAATGCTCATGGCCGCAGTTACCGCAGTGGGCATCTGCGGCCAGAAAATCGCTGTCCGGCTGGTTGAACCAGGCATCGACCCCGCCCGTCTCCACCGCCTGGGCGACACGCTCAAAAGTGTCGGTATCGCGCAGGGGTTCGCCGCACTGGGCACAGGAGAAGAGTGCGACGGGTACGCCCCAGGCCCGTTGCCGGGAGATGCACCAGTCCGGACGCTGGTTGACCATGCCGGCGATGCGGTCTTTGCCCCAGTCGGGAATCCAACGGGTGGCGTCGATGGCCTCGATAGCTTTCTCGCGCAGGTCATTGGCGCTCATGCTGATGAACCACTGGGGTGTGGCGCGAAAGAGCAGGGGGGTCTTGTGGCGCCAGCAATGGGGATAACTGTGGCGGATTTTTTCAAAGTGGAGCAGGGCGTTGCGCGCGCGCAGCAGGGCCGGCACTCGTTCATTGGCTTCCTGCACGGTGATACCTCCCAGACCCAGGGGCAGATCCTCTTTGAAGCGGCCGTTGCCGAGTAAGGGGCTGTCTACGGGCAGGTGATAGCGCCGGGCCGCTTCATAGTCATCCACGCCGTGGGCGGGGGCGGTATGTACGCAGCCGGTACCCGCCTCCAGGGTGACATGCTGACCGAGAATGACCGGCACTTCGCGATCCAGGAAGGGATGCCTGAGTTGGAGACCCTCCAGCACCGCACCGGCGAACTCCGCCAGCACTTCTGCTTCCGGGTGGCCATAGCGGGCGAGGGTGCTTTCTGTCAGATCCGCGGCGAGGATCAGGTGTCGCTTGTCGGCGCGCAGCAATACGTAAGTATATTCCGGGTGCAGGGCGACCGCCTGATTGGCGGGCAGGGTCCATGGTGTGGTTGTCCAGATCGCCACGCTGGCCTCTGCAGGTTCAGCGAGGCCAAGGCGTTGGCTCAGGTCGGCGGCGTCGGCGACGACGAAGGCGACGTCGATGGAAGGATCGCTGCGATCCTGATATTCCACTTCCGCCTCTGCCAGGGCGCTGCCGCAGTCCACACACCAGTGTACCGGCTTGGCACCGCGTACCACCTGGCCCTTCACCGTCAGGCGACCGAGTTCCCGCAGGATGTTGGCTTCGGCCATGAAGTGCATGGTCAGATAGGGTTTCTCCCAATCTCCGATAATACCGAGGCGCTCGAAGTCCTGACGTTGTCCGGCAATCTGGCTTTCCGCATAAGCACGGCAGGCATTGCGGAAGGCCTGGCCGCTGACTTTTTCGCCGGGACGTCCCAACTCTTTTTCTACCTGAATCTCAATAGGCAGCCCGTGACAGTCCCAGCCCGGCACATAAGGTACCCGGAAACCCTCACTCAGCTTGCTCTTGTTGATTATGTCCTTGAGTACTTTATTGACCGCATGGCCGATATGAATATTGCCGTTGGCGTAAGGTGGACCATCATGCAGGATGAATGCCGGACTTTCGGCACGCGCTTTCTGCAGCGTTCCGTAGAGGTTATGCTCCTGCCAGCGGGCCAAGGTCGCGGGTTCGCGCTCCGGCAGTTTTCCCTGCATGGGGAATTCGGTTTTGGGAAGGTTAAGGGTCTGCTTATAGTCCATGATTATTCAGGGTCCTGGGGATGTTCGGCGAAAAAGTTTCGGGTGTTCACGACGTCATTGTCGATGGCGGCCTTAAGGGTGTCGAGGTCAGTATATTTCTCCTCGTCCCGCAGCTTGTGGTGCAGTTCTACGGAAACCTGCTGTCCGTAGAGATCGGGGCTGTCCGCATCCAGGCAGTGAGCCTCCAGTACCATCTGCTTGCCGCCGACGGTGGGGCGCAGGCCGATACTGATGGCAGCGACCCAGTTTCCTTGTGGGCTCAACAGACGTCCGGCAAAGATGCCTTTGACCGGCACCGGCCGGCGATTCAAGGGGATGTTGGCGGTGGGAAAGCCCAGTTCCTGACCCAGATGATCGCCATGTACGACGCGGCCGCAGAGGGCGTAGGGACGTCCCAGCCAGGCCGCTGCCTGTGACAATTTGCCCGCCTGCAAAAAGACGCGGATACCGGTGCTGCTCACCCGTTCACCGTCGAGCAGAAAAGGGGGCTGTTCTTTCACCAAAAAGCCATACTCCCGCCCGAAGCGGCGGAGCATGTCCAGATCACCGCGCCGTCCAGCCCCAAAGCGGAAGTCGTGGCCGACGCTCAGCAGTCCGCAGCGCAATCGTTTGACCAGTATCTGAGTAATGAAATCTTCAGCGGACAGGTTGGCCAATGCCTGATTAAAAGGCAGGCAAGTGATGTTCTGTACCTTGTTTTGGAGGAGCGCTACCACCTTCTCGCGCAGGCTGCTGAGGCGCGGTGGCGCGTCCGTACCGCGAAAAAACTCTCGGGGGAGGGGCTCGAAAGTGAGGACCGCCGTCGGTAGCCCGCTTTCCTGCAGAGTCCTCAGTAATGCCTGATGGCCGCGATGCACCCCATCGAAATTACCGATGCTGACCGCCTGGGTTGCATCGGCGGTATGGGTAATACGGTGATGGAGCGAGGGGAAGGGGTGCATGCGCCTCAGTGAATCCGGGTTTGCCAAAAATGCCGTCATCTTAGCGTAAAAATGTGGATTACCCTAGATTGCACCAGGGTCCGAACGAGTGTGGCTTAAAGAGCGCGAGCGGCAGGGTATGCCATCGCCCCTCACCGCTTTTCTCCTGCGCCGGAAACCGCCCAGTCGGGCTGGTGCTCCGTGCAGGGTAAAGCCCCTGATTTGACCGGGTCGTTGGATGACGAAGACGGTATCGCCATGTCCGTGCAGTCCGTCGGAATCAGGCACGAGGCGGCCTCTGCCGATACCAGTCGCGCAGTTCGTGAATGCCCAGCCACCAGGCACCCGCCAGATACAATGTGGCGGCGAGGAGTGTCAGGCTCAGCACGCGCAACAGTCGCTCCCAGAGGGACAGTGACAGCCAAAGCGCTGTGTTGCCGCGCAAAAGCAATAAGACCATGCCTATAACCATCGCTAATCCGGCGGATTTCAGCAGAAGCATCGGCCAGCCGGGTTGCGGCTGATACAGTCCGTCGCGACGCAAACGACGCCAGAGTAAAAAGGCGTTGACCAGCGCGGCGCAGCTCGTCGCGATGGCTAAGCCCAGTTGTTGCAGTGGCCACGCCAGGATAAGACTGATACCCATGTTGACCGCGACACTGATCATCCCGAAACGCACCGGCGTGCGGGTATTCTGATGGGCATAAAAGGCCGGTGCGAGCACCCGTGCGGCAATGATCGGCAAGATGCCGAGGCCGTAGCCAATCAGGCTGAGGGTACTTTGCCAGGCATCCTCAGCCGTATAGGCCCCATAACGAAACAGGCTGATCAGTAACGGTTGGGCCAGGATGAGCAGACCGACGGTGGCGGGCAGCCCGATGAGCCATGTGAGGCGCAAGGCCCAGTCCAGGGTTTTGGGGAATTGCGGCGAGCGCTCTGCCGCCTGTCGTGAGAGCAGCGGAAGCACCACCGTCCCCAGCGCCACTCCGAAGACGCCCAGAGGAAACTCCACCAGACGATCAGAGTAATACAGATAAGACACCACATTTGCCCCCACCAAGGAAGCGAGAATGGTGTTCAGAAACAGATTGATCTGTGCTACCGATGCCCCGAATGCCGCCGGTCCCATGAGTCGCAGCACCTTGCCCACGCCGGGATCACGGCGCCGCAAGCGTGGCCAGCGCAGATGTCCGACCTGTCTGAGGGCGGGCAGTTGAAACAGCAACTGCAGCACCCCGCCGATGAAAACTCCCCAGGCCACTGCTATAGCGGGTTGTTGAAGGTGCGGCGCCCAGAAGACCGCCGCTGCGATAATGCTCAGATTCAAAAAGACCGGTGTAAAGGCGGGTACCGTAAAACGTCCGTAGGTGTTCAGCACACCACCAGCCAGTGCCACCAGAGAGATGAAAAAGAGGTAGGGAAAGGTGATGCGCAGCAGCTCTACGGTGAGGTGAAATTTGTCCGGGCTGTCCGCAAAACCGGGGGCGATGGCATAGACAACGGCACTGGCCCCCAGTATCCCCACGATGGTGACGACTGCTAGGGTGAGGGTCAGCCAGCCTGCTACGTCCGCGACAAAGGCTCGGGTTTCCTCGACGGAGCGGGTGGCCCGATACTCCCCCAGCACCGGGACGAATGACTGGGAGAAGGCGCCTTCACCGAAGAGACGTCGGAATAAATTCGGGATACGGAAGGCGACAAAAAACGCATCGGCTATTACGCCAGCACCGAAGAGCCGCGCCAGAATCACGTCGCGAGCAAAGCCCAACAGGCGTGACAGCATGGTATTGCTGCCTATTTTGAGCACGCTGCGCAGGGGGTGGTGGCTGCTCATGGCGAGGTAACCGTCAGGTGGGGAGGGTTCATCGTTGGATGATGGCACGCGGCTGAGGGTGCGCCAAGAGCACGCGCAGTATGTCGACAAGTAATGTAGCCATTTTATAGGGTGGCCTGGTGTTCCGCGAATGACGAAAAACTCGTTGCGTCTTCTTGGCGGTGGCCACGCGCCATAGTCCACCAATTTGGTGGACTATGGGTTTGCGCTATTGTCCAGCAAGGCATTGACGGCTTCGAGATCCGCCATATTGATTTGACCAGAGGCAGCCTTAAGCTGTACCCGCGCTATTATCTGATTATAGAACGCCACATTGTAGTTCTGCTCGGCGCGGATGTAATCCGTGGCCGTCTGCAGCAGGTCGATGATGGAGCGGGTACCCACCTCATAGCCCTTGCGCGTGCCTTCCAGGGAAACTTTGGCCGAGGCGGCGGTTTCCTTGGCGGCGCGTAATTGTGCCACGCTGTCCTTGAGGTTGAGGAAGGCGGTCTGGGTATTGAGCGTGACTTCATCGCGGACACTGGCGACGTGATCAACACTGGCGATGGTCTGCGCCTGCGCCTGTTGTACGGAGGCAGAGGTGTGTCCGCCCTGATAGAAGGGTACGGAGAGGTTGAGACTCACCCCGGCCTGATTCATGGCCATGCCGGGGAAGGGGCTACCCAGGGAGTGTTGTGCGATACCCTGAAGATTCACCACCGGCCAGCGCGCACGGCGGTTATATTCGACTTGGTCATGCGCGGTTTGCAACTGCGCTTCCGCCTGATGCATCAGCGGTTGATCCTTGACGGCACTCTGTACCCAACGAGTCATATCGTCGGGCTGGGGACCCATGGCCTCGTAATGCCCCAGGTTGTCGAGCACGCCGATGGGATGATGGGTGAGTCGTTGCAGGCGGCGCTGGGCAACAGCGACCCCGTTGCGGGCCTTGATGAGATCGGCTTTGGCGGCATCAAGGCGGGCTTGTGCCTCACGTACGGCAATGATGTCCCCGGTGCCGATTTTCAGGGTGGCGTCGGTCTGTTTGTAAATACTTTCGAGCAGCGATTTCTGTTTTTCGGCGACGTGTTTCTGGGCCTGGGCCTCCAGTACGCCGAAGTAGGCCTGAGCCACCTTCAAAGCCAGTTGTTGCTCGGTATAAGTGAGAGCTGCGGCGCTGGCCTGAATCTCGGTGTCGGCTTGCTTGAGCGCTGTCCATGCCTGACCATCAAAAACGGATTGGGTAATGTTGACGCTATAGTTGTCGGACAGGTAAGCGCGATTGATGGGCCCCGCTCCAAAGCCGGTGATGTCGGCGGTGTTAAAGCCAACACCGGCACCGGCACCCACATGGGGGAGCAGGGCGGAACGGGCGAGGGGCTTGTCCTGCATCTGAGCCGACAGTTCGGCGCGGGCCTGCGCCAGTGTCGGATCTGTCTGGTAGGCCTGCTGATAGGCCTCAACGAGGCTTTCCGCCCCGGCGGGCGTCGCGCCCAGAATCAATACCGCCATGAGAAGCGAAAGACGTGGGGGAAGACGATCTGCGCGCATGGGAATGACCCTATCGTGACGGTAAGGCCACAAGATACTGACCGCTCGGTCAGTCGTCAAGGAAGAATCCCGCGGTGATGTGCCCCAAGCGGCATCCGGGAATGGGCAAAATCACGCTTCTCCCTTATGCTGATGCTCCCGTTTCAGTGGACGCCGCTCTGCTTATGCCTCACCCTGTACTGACCCAATGTGTGGTGCCTTATCCTGAGAATGTCGCCACGGTGTTTGCGCCACTCGCCTCAGCGCCCTGGTCCTTCTTTCTGGATAGTAGCGCGACGGTGTCCCCGCAGGGGCGTTACAGCATGCTGGTGACGGCACCGCGCCGGCGTCTGTGGCAAGAGGCGGGGCGGCTTTGGATTGCCGATGGGGATGGCCCCGCGCGGCGCTCGGCGCTTTCGCTCTGGGAGGCGTTGCGCGACTCGGTGATGAGGCTCCCCGATGCCGCCTCTCTGCCCGCAGAATTACCGTTTGCGGGCGGGGCGCTGGGCTATCTGTCCTATGATTTCGGGCTGGCGGGGCAGGGTATTCCGCAGCCTCCCACACAGTCTCTTTCTGAAGCGGCCTTCGGTATCTATGATACGGCGCTGCTGGTCGACCATCATGGGCGCAAGGCCTGGCTTTGTGCGCCCGAAGACCGGATGGTGCAGGCACTCGCGGAGTGGCAGCCACGCCTGGCTCGCGCGACGGTATATTCCCCCGATCCATCTTTCCAGGTGCGGGGGCCGGTGCAGCCGCTCTGGAATCGCAGCGACTATGCCGCAGCTTTTGGCCGGGTGCAGGACTATATCCGGGCGGGTGACTGCTATCAGGTGAATCTGGCCCAACCCTTCGCCGTCCCGCACGCAGGATCGCCATGGTCGCTTTACCAGCGACTGCGGACGGTCAATCCGGCGCCTTTTTCGGCATATTTGTCCCTGCCCCAGGGCGCGGTGCTGAGTTTTTCCCCGGAACGGCTGCTGCGGGTTCAAAAAGATCGTTTGCAGGTCCGACCCATCAAAGGGACACGTCCGCGCCTGGAGGATCGGCAGGAAGACCAGCGGATGGCACAGGCTCTTTTAGCCAGTCCCAAGGATCGCGCCGAGAACGTGATGATCGTCGATCTGTTGCGCAACGATCTGGGGCGGGTGGCAGCGACGGGCTCGGTGCAGGTGCCGCAACTCTGCGCGCTCGAATCTTACGCCCACGTTCATCATCTGGTCAGCGTGGTGGAGGCGCGCTTAGCACCGGGACAGGATGCATTGAGTGCGTTGGAGGCCTGCTTTCCGGGGGGATCCATTACCGGGGCTCCCAAGCGTCGGGCCATGGAAATCATCGCGGAGTTGGAAGTCGGCGCGCGCGGCCTGTATTGCGGAAGTATTGGTTATCTGGATCAGCGCGGCAGCCTGGATATGAATATTGCCATTCGCAGTATGACGGCGGTTCAGGGTGATCTGCGCTTCTGGGCGGGGGGCGGCATCGTCGCGGATTCTGATCCGGATGCGGAGTATCAGGAGACGCTGGATAAGGTGGCTGTATTTCATCGCGAGCTTGCAGCATTGGCGGGAGAGGGATGAGGGTGTTTGTCATGGTG
>JAKBXD010000181.1 GCA_021840785.1 Pseudomonadota bacterium | reverse complement strand
GGGCAACACCGCCCAACCGCGCGAGAGATTTGGCTTTGTCTGGCAGCGGTCTTGATAGCGTTCATTACCGGGTTCCGAGGCATGTCTGTTACTTTATAGGCGATAAGGTAACAGGGGTATTTTTCAGGCGGCCTCGAGCACTTGCATTTCAACGTGCAGGCCTGCGGCAACAGCCATGTTCACCAGGGTGTCGAGGCTGAATAGGCTGATCTTGCCGCGCAGCAGGTCGGACACACGCGGTTGCGTGACGCCCTGTCAACGGCGGATCAAAACCAGGCCGGCGCGGCGGCGCAAAAACCATCAAGATTCTGGCGGATCGTCAGAATCTCCGTAGCGCCTTCATCGTCGACCTCGTCAGGGAGTTGGTCGAATTCGGCTGGATTCTCTTTGAAATTTCGAGCGGCGGATTCGGGGCGGTCCAGACCAAAACGCTCGAAGCGGCGAAGACTGTGACCGCGAAGCGCTTCCTTAGCGATGAGGAACGACGGGCTCTTCGGCAAGGCAAGATTGCGCCCGAAGCATTCGAGAAGGAGGCCAAACCTTCGGAAGAAGACGCGCCCGATGACGAATAGGCACAAGTTTCTTGCATTAACCTCCCGCCGGTCCTGATGTTTGCGCCGGGGCCGGCCGGTGGTTCGCCCTGCCTCGGCCCGGACTTTTTGCGCCAGACCCTTCCTAAGCGGTTAGGTTTTGCTATATTGGGATATGCCCACGATCTTGCGCATCGGCGGCCTACGGGTCGTGATCTATCCGAACGACCATCGCCCCGCCCATGTCCACGTGATCGGCGACGGGGAAGCGGTGTTCATCCTGAACTGCCCGGACGGCCCGCCAGAGCTGCGTGAGAGCTATGGGTTTAATCGGTCGGACGTGGCCCGCATCGAGGTGGACCTGGCTGACCACATTGCAACCCTATGCTCCGAATGGAGGGATATTCATGGCCGTTACTGAACAAGAGTTCGCCCAGGCCGAGAAGCGCGCCCAGGCGCACCGCCAGGCGGGCTATGCTGTGGCCGCTCGCTACGACCGGCGCACGTCGCGCGTAGTGGTGAAGCTCAACACGGATGTGCAGATCAGCTTTCCGCCGCGCTTGGCCGAGGGCCTGGCCGACGCCTCGCTGGATGACTTGGCCGTCATCGAAATCAGCCCCTCGGGTCTGGGCCTTCACTGGCCGAAGCTCGATGCGGACCTATACGTGCCCGGCCTTCTGGCTGGCCACCTCGGTTCCAAGCGATGGATGGCCGCCCAGCTCGGCGCGGCCGGGGGCAGCGTGCGCAGCCCCACCAAGGCCGTCAGCTCCCGCGAGAATGGCCGCAAAGGCGGTCGGCCGCGCAAGGTGGCCAACGGATAACGTAGTCATGGATATTGACGATCCGAAGATCATTACCCTGCGCGAGAAAGTAACCGCTGCTCAACAAGAATTCGACATGGCGGTGACGTTCCATGAAACCTGGAAGCCGGCCGCTTACGACGGAAACCTACACTCGCGCATGGGGCAGTCATATGCTTCACAGGCTTTCCTCGTGGCGCGGACAGCTCTACGGCGCGAAATGGTCCTCGCCCTGATGCGCTTGTGGGACACCAACCCAAAAGCCATTCGGATGCAGTGGATCGCGAGCGTCCTTCGCGAGCAACCTGCCATCGACGCGCTGGCGAAAGATCGGGTCGACCGAATCGGCCTGCCCGAGGCCATCGACCAAATGAAAAATGACCTCGGAACACGAGCGGCCGAGGCAGTTCGGTTGATCAACAAATACATGGAGGGAGGCTCGCACGCTGCGGTGCTGAAAAAGCTGCAAGCCCTGCGCCACGAGCGCCTGGCGCATCGGCAGCTCGCACCGACCACTGCTCCCGGCGCAAGCGCTACGGATGAAGAAATCGAGGAGTTCTATCAGGACAACGCCAAGCTCGTTTATATTCTGCTGAGCGTGGTCAACGCGATAGCCTACGATCCAGAAGACACCGCCAAGGTCTACCGCCACTATGCTGGACACTTTTGGGCGGCTGCTCGCGGCGAGCAGACCCAAGGCCACCCCAACTACCGGCCGCCCCTGC
The DNA here is from genome assembly GCA_021840785.1 of Pseudomonadota bacterium. Next base: position 2,332 of record JAKBXD010000181.1, on the reverse strand, counting down.
CTGAGCGTGAGCTAGCCGAGCGTCGTGCGGCTCTGAACAATGCCATTGCGACCCAACGCCTTGAAGGCTTGGAGCCTGACGCGCAGACGGTCGCCGATCTAGAGCGCGTTGTGCGCGGCGAAGTCGAGGTTGGGGATGTGATCGCGCGGCTCCGTCAGAGGATCTCCGCCGGCGAATTCAAGACCCACCCAGACGCGCACGAAAGCTAACGGACAACATGGCTTCTCGAATGTACCCGGTCCACTTCATCGCCTATGACCTGGCTTCCCGACCGCACAGCAATAGCTCCGCCGGAGTGATCCATTTTCCGCCTGATATGGTCAGGATTGAAAGGACGGCAGGCGGTGTCTCGCTAAATGTCGGCTACATGCTCCAGATCAATCCGGACACGTGCGCCAGCATCAGCAGCATCACCGCTGATCTGTATTTCCAAGGGAAGCAGTCAGTGCCAGTCGCGCTCGGCGTTGCGGCTGATCCTGAAAGCCACGTCATACACACCGGCTACAAATTCCCCCAAAATGGGATTAACTCCGTGATTAGGGGCTGCTTGCGGTTGCCGCTGAATCTAGCCGGGTTGGAGACAATCGAGCGGCTTCGTGATGGTGAGCAGGCAGACTTCCGCCTGACCGTGCGGGGCAGCGCACTCATCCTCAACCCAACAGAAAAGACCTGGGACGCCTGCATGTTCCAGGTTGACGGCGGTATGCCAATGTCGGCCCAAGTGCAGGTAAGCCGTGATCTCTGGGCTCCGCAGGTCCGGGCCGTCTCCCCCATGGGCAGCATCCTGGTGGAAGTTCCGTTAGCCACCAGCCGCACGCCTCCGTGGAATACCGTGTGGGAACAACTGGACAAAGCTGCCGGCCACCTAGCTCAGGGCGGAGAAAGCGGGTGGGAAGGCTGCATCGCCAAAGTTCGACAAGCGCTCGAACTGCGAGCAAAGATCGAAAAAATCCCGCCAGGTCCGCCGAAATCAGATCATGACCAGGACAGGCGGGAAAGGCTGAATGGGCTAGCTAAGGCCCTGTTCCACTACAGCAGCCTGGCTGTACATGCCGATCGCCACACGACACAGTGGAGCCGCGCAGATGCAATCCTGGCGTACTCGACGCTATGTGCGATCCTGGCCGTCCAAGACCCTTGATCGGGAGCGCAGCCGTGGAATGCACGGAGTTGATAGCCGAGTGGTTTAGCCTAGCCTCTGACTTAAGGAGTGCTTGTCTTTCTCTGCTATCAGAAACTCAGGTTCAACCCGCCTGCTCCCTTGAAGAAAGCAAAGAGCTGTTTGCTGTTCTTTTGTTCTGCCGCACGATCACAAATTTCAAGGGAGCTATAGCCCTTTTTCAACAAGGGCTCGTCATCGAAGCCCAAACGCTTCAGCGTTCTTGCTTCGAAAACTCTCTCTGGCTTCGGAGATTGGCGCACGAAGGAACGTCCTTCGCGAAGGCAATTTCGGATGATGGCCTAGTCAACGAAGCTAGCTTTGCGAAGCTGGTCATGCCGGCGGTCACAGACCAGAGCATGCTGACGCAGGTTAAAGAACATGTTGATTTGGGCAAAGGATTAAAGCGAATTGACGTCAAGGGGCCATCGACACTCGATGGTGCTACAGAAGACTACGCCGAATTTCGCCGTCTCAGCATGAGCGCCGCGCACCCATCTTCAACGTCCCTCCTACGGCATCTCGTGAAAAATCCAGAGACGGGCGACTTTGAAGTCACCGTGGAAGTGACGGAAGACGATCAGGAGACAATCACGAATCTATTTTTTTCCGTTGCCGCGATGATGCACACGCTGAACTCCTTCATCGAATGCGTCTCTTGTCCTGATGGAGAACGAGTCCGGAACGAGATGGCGAAGCGCATTGTCGCTTTGCAAACGCAAATTGCAACATAGTTCGGCAGGTCACTAAGCGCGGCCGTGACGGCGTTCGTCGCGCTGCCCGGCCTGCCGGTCGCGCTGCGCGAGGTCGCGGTCCTACCCGCAAGGGTGTCGCATAAATTAGGATTTGTGCGACACTCCAAGCTTTGGCTATGGGTCTGCCTTACCAGCCAGCTCGTTCCTAAGCAGACAGGCAGCTATCCCCCGATCTTGCTCGGGCGGTCTGCTTCCGCAATGTCGGCTTCCCCGGGCGTGGCCAACAAAGCGGAGTGCCCCGGATGGGCGCACAGCCGCCGCGCAGTCGGTCCGTTCTGTACGGCGGCTTTCCTCGCCCCCCCCCCATAGCCGTCATACCGATGGGGTCAATCGAAGAAGAGACGGCGGCGCTGGGGCGCCGCCGGGGCAGGAGCAAATCAGTCGGCGGCTTCGGTTTCGGTTTCGTCGGTGATCATGG
>JAKBXD010000180.1 GCA_021840785.1 Pseudomonadota bacterium | reverse complement strand
ACACGATTGAGATAATGGCGACCGAAGAAGACGGACAGGAAGGCGGAAGAAGATCACAAGACCGTCAGGTTCCGTGTCCTATTTAGTTTGTCGTCACTGTCGAGAATAGTTTGTCGCCAAACGTGCTTGTAGCCGGTAAGTTCGGAATTAATCAGGAATAGCAGCGGACGAGGCTCAAGACACGCGATTCACCGGCAGGGGCCGCGATAGCCTCCATGGAGATCTCGGCGCAGTGACGTGTCGGCGATTGCGGAGGGTGATCGCGCGATCACTCTCCCGGCACCGAGGCAACGAATATCCTGTGATGAGGCAGTCAAATATGGACCGGCTCATCCGCGAACGTAGCACATCACTGTGTTGCGGCGTCCCCTGGCGCCCAAACCCGATGCTTATTCACAGCGAGAGCGTATATTTCCAGTCACGACGTTTCAAAAATCCCTGAAGCAGCAGGGCTTGCAAGAAAACCTCAATATCCAAGTCAGATATTTTCGCTTCTGGGGTTTTAGCACGCTTATCGAGTTCCCTTCTCACGTCATTCCATGTAAACGGCCGTGACATAGAAAGGATCGTTGCGGAAAGTAAATTCTCAGTCATTTGGTACCTCAGCACGTTGTATCGCTACCGGTTAATCTTAGAAAGGTGTTGGCAACGGCTCTTCCGATTCGGCTTCTCAGCTCCGGTCGGTCGATACGACTCCCGCGTTGTTCAGGAAGGGCATACAGGAAAAACTTGGGGAGCTTGCTCTGCCTTTCAATGAGTTCGCGAGCGACATTCGAATAATCAGAGAACTTCTGAGCGCCATTTTCGGTTGTAATGAGAAAGTCAGGCTGAAGACCTGGTTTGATGCTCCGCTGAACAAATTGCAAGTCGAGCAACGGGACGCTCAAAGAGCTCCTGTCGGCACAAATTACTTGACGAGACTCTTCCAGCAGATCAATTGGGACGCGGGAAGCAGGCAAGTATCTCATTGACACAAGCTGTCGGGCTGCCTCGATAGCACCAAACGTCGCCTCTTTATTGCGCCCAGAATCAAGATATGCCCGCACAATTCCCCTGAGCTTGACGAATGGATCAGTTACGGCAGAGGGGAATAGGGTATCTGTTGTGGAGGTTAGACCTAACCCGTAAGATTTCTCGTCTTGGCATAGAGTATCAGTAAACGCGAATTCAATTTCCAGGAAATCTTCAAGCCGCTTTACAATGGATAAATAGTTCGCATTACTCCCAATGAGATCTTCAAGCTGCTTGAATAGAATCAGATCCTGCTTTTGTTCTTCATTCGGATTTTGTATCGTTTGAAGATCCAGTTTTCGCAGTCTGATGTACTCTCGCCTCAGCACGGACATTAGCCAATGATCATCCCATTGAAGGTAGACAATATCCCTAAGTCCCGCGGAGAGCGCATGATTGGTTTCGAAGATCTTCCAGAGCCAGCGTATGTCGGAAGGGCGACCTGTGACTATGCCGGGAGCTCCGTCGTCAACGGAGTCGCCGTTATGACTATCCGACTGATTGAGAAATCGGAGGCCAACACCTTTAACCACTCTTGTCAGCAATCCGTCCGTCTTTACAACATGGTGATGGAAGACGACGTTGCGATAAAGGTCATATCTTGCAATGAAGAATTCCTCAAGACTTCGGATCGCTCTGATGCTCGGCATGAAAGCCATTGGAGCGTTTGAATCCTGACTGACAGGGCACAATTCGAACAATTCTATTAGTCTTTGGGGTCGGCATCCGCCTTCGCGTATTCCGGAAAGTATTAAATCCCTCTGGACATAATCAAGGCGGTCTGCATCGAGATCCCCGGCAACTAGCGCGTGTAGGGTTGACAGCGTGTGCTGCGCCTCAACGTGTAAGGGGACATCGGTGCGAGCGATCGACTTCCCTTCCTTTAGGATCTCCGGGACAAGTTCTAAGACTACCCAACTCCCAAAGCACGCGTGCGAATCTTCAAATGTACCGATGAAATGATGGAGAGAATTCTTGAGCTCGTCGTACAAACGAAGTGTTAATGATTCATGTAGTTCGAGCCTAATTGCACCGGTGTTCTGCAGTTTCAATAGCTCAACACATTCTGACTGCCGCTTGTTCAGAACGTGTCCGGATAGTGCCATTGCACTCATTTCAAAGCCGATTTCTTCGACCGCTTTTTCTGTCGCGTGTGAGAGCGGTGGGTGCCCGAGGTCATGAACGAGTGCCGCGATTCGGACCGCCTGCAATGCGGTCAGATACACAAAACATTGGTCCTTGGATAGGAAATGCGGCACATACCGATTCAACGATGGTGAAAGCGAACACATGGGCTCATAGTTGCACTTCCCGCTTTCGATCGGGTATTGATCATGCGGAAGCCCCGAAAGGACTGCATCGAAGCGGTGGGTGAGACGTTGAATAACGGACTGGATACGTGCCAAGAATATGCTTCGGCTCGAATCCGAAGCATTGAGCATTCCAAAAAAATAGAGTTCGCCAGCAAGGTGCATTGCACCCAGGGAATGGCTAAAGCGACTGTGATTGAGACCGGGGAAGGTGAGGTACGCGGTGCTGTTCTGCTTGACGCTGTGCAATCGGTTGAAAACAGGTGTCGCAAGCAACGCCTTTTCAAGCGCAGACAATGCGATTGGATAGTGTAGGAAGTCCGCGATAAGTGTCTTCTTGTGCGTGGTCATCTGCGACTCTCACGAGGCCTTAGAACTGACTTTGCCAAAGAAGAAGCCACGGCGCTTGAAGCCGTGGCTTACACAATGATGAGGCTGAGGCGCGAAAATTCATGCAAAATGGCGCCTTGTACGCCGCATCGTGCGTAATTTTCTTCAGCTCACCGAAAGGCAGCTTCCCAAATTCGTCGATGGCTTCGTTCAGACATTCGAGGTCGCTCGCGCTAAATACGTCGGTATCAGCGTCGCGCTGCGGCAGGATGACATTTCCTGCAATCCGGATGGCGTGCTCTGCCGGCTCGTACCGCACGCCGTTCGGATCCCCCCGCACCCCTTTTAGGATGTCGTAGGCGCCCTGTGGAACAGGACCGTTGGGCAATGCGTGGTGCGAGTCTCCGAAGATAAATCGTCCGTAACGATGGAGGTGGTATTTGTCCGCCAAGTACAGGACCTTCAGTGTCGTGTACAGGTCTTGTCCATCGACCCGCGCCGCGACATAAAGCAAAGCTTCGGTCGCTTTTTCCGGATCGAACTGGAAAGGCCCCATTTGTGCCATCGCTACGACATGCCAAGCCGCTCTTTACGAGCGGTGCGATTGTATCTGGATAGGTGCCCTCTCGGATACCCCGGATATCCGAACCTGAATGGCCATCACGGGCCGATGCCGCCACGCCACGGCTCAGGAGGTATGCGGGTAAGCCATTGCCGGTGCAGGCAGCTGAAAAGATGACTAGACGGCGGTGGGTCGTAGCGTGTTCGGGCGTCTGTCGCTGCGCGCGGTGTTTCTCTGCGCACTCCTGGCCCTGAGTGTGGCGGGAGGGGTGTTGCTGAACAGGCTCATGCCGCGCGGTTGCGCTCTGGGAATCAGCAAGTCGGCGGGGATGTGAAACCGCTCGCGAACCTTGTGGATCATCGACATGCTGAGCTCGCGCTTGCCGTTCAGGACCTCGCTCACGCGGCTCGCGGTACCGAGGAGCGGAACGAGGTCGGCGCGCGTCAAGCCCTGCTGATCCATCAGATAGATCAGCAGCTCGGCGAGCGTCGCGGTCCGGCGTGGCCATCGCGAGCGCTCGTATGCCTCGATCAGGCGCGCCTGGGCCGTCATCCGCGCTTGATTGGCCGGATCGCTCGATGCCATCAGCCGCTCGACGAGCCGCTTCGCCTCGATATGATCCGCATCATTCTGAATGACAATCAGCGTCGTTTTCATCACACGGTCTCCGCATCGACCCGATCGTACTCCTCATGGGATCCGAAGAATCGAATCATCACGATGCCATTCTGGTACCGCACCAGGGCAGTCAGGCGGTAGTCGTTCGCCTTGATATTGAAGATCACGCGGCCGCTTTTGAGGATGCTCGCCTTCGGATGTGCCTTCTTCACATCCCCCGGCGTCTTCCATTCCGATTTCTCGACGATCGTCCTCCATGCTTCATACTGCGCGCGCGCGGCCTTGATGCCTCGGTGCCCGGCACGCTTCGCAAAGTAGCGCTCCACTATGTCGGTCCCGAGGACGATCACGGGTGCTTAGTCTACCCGGAATTCCAGAAAATGGAAGCATGACTTCCAGAGTCTGGAACCTGAGCTTCTGTACGGATTCGTGAGCATCCAGTGCTTCTTCGCGGCCGGGCGGCCAAAATGCATTGGGTGCGGCTCTTTTGAGCGGCTTTGGATGGTAATGCTATCAAGCAGTTACGTGTAGCGGAAGCCAGGGCGATGTGTTCAGGCCGTAGGTATGGAGTTGCGCA
>JAKBXD010000179.1 GCA_021840785.1 Pseudomonadota bacterium | reverse complement strand
GCGGGGACGGATTTGGCGACTTTGTCTGGTGGCCATTCAGGGCTTGGAACCGCCCGGCAGAATCACTATCTCCAAGAGTTTCTCTGTTTTTGCATCAATGGAGATAGTGTACATCAGGTCTTCGCGACTAACATCCACAACATAACGCAGGCCACTGCCGCCGGGGGCTTTTTCCAACTTCATACCGGTGACCTTGGCAGTATTCGGGGGGCAGGTCTGTTTGGCGATGGTCTTTGCCTGCAGAGGATGAAAAAAGCCCTTGCTTAGTCGAAATCCGCAGGGCCTACTGGCGTTCATGGCGATGGTCTCCGCCTTGTCTGGGCTGATGCGTGCCTCCTGAGCATACTGCTGACCCTCATAGGCCCAAGCGGCGGTGCTGCTTATCAAACCGATGGTGCCAGCGAGTAAGGTGGTAGCGAAATAGCGTGACGTGAGTTTCATGATGCCTCCTTGTTTACCTGCAGTGTGATTATAACATCATCCTTTATTCCTTGGAGCGTAAATATAAGATCAACCCACCGAACTTTTAGTATAGTAGGAAAATTTTCAACGTAAAGAGCGGATCGCGGCGTTTTCTGAGGCGATTTTACCCAGAGATGCACTACATTCCGACGAATGTTGGGCATTTAGTCATGCTGCCGTGGTAGGTAATGCGTATATGCAAAGGCCGATACCAAGCCCTGCCTTTCAACGTTGGATGCGGTCACCAGAAAATGATCGGCAAAGAGAAGGGCTCAGGATGGCAAACCATGGGTGTAGTATAACCGCGTGTATGGTTGTTGCTAAAATCCTCGGTGGAGGGGTCTGCCCCGGCACCGAAAATAATCGCTGATACGTCGTGGCGATACAATACGGCTGTGCGTTCTTGTTGATGATCTAATTATACAGTAAACCCTTATAGATTGCGGCCATCAGGCCTTTCGCCATTACCAGATCACACAAAATCATGGGCCGCGCCCGAGCGCAAAACGACGAAGCTCATGGCGGTGCCCGTGACATCCGTGGCGGTCCTAGGGAGGTCGTACAGCGGTCGACGTCGGCCCCACATCTTGGCGGGAGGACAAATGCTGTTCATAATGGTGCTATCAGGGAATAGCTGTGACATTGCCAGCAGAGAGGGTGGAAGATGATGCGTTGGTTTCTTACTGCATTGGCGCCACTGATTAGTGCATCTGCCCAGACTCTGCGCCAATATGGAATCTGGGCGTTTATCGTCATCCCGCTTGTTGAACGCAGTGAAGCAGTAATGGACATCATGCGGAACATGTACAGTCGGGTATATCCATAGTATGGGAGGGTGAGCAGGTGATCAGGATGCGTTTTATTGTAGCCATATCGCTATGGGCTTGGCTCGGAAGCGCGATGGCTGCGCCTCTTTTGCTTTTTGGCGTTCCACTGCAGGACGCGACGCGCGCGACGCTGACACCCGCTTTAGAGAAAGCGGGCCTTCCCCCTATTCCGAATGGCCCCCAGCAATGGTTCGACACCTACCGGATAAACGGGCAGATGCCACAGCTGCAAGGTGCAAGCAAGTTTTCTGTAAAGTATGACAGACACAACCGGTTTGCGCTTGCAGAGTATAAATTTCCCAGCTTCGGGGACACTAGGCAGGTCCAAGATATTATCGCCATGGTTACATATAAGTACGGACCGCCCAGCAGTATAATTGGCGAGATCAACCATGGGCCAGTCGTGGCACGCTGGAAAGAGGGCGGCAGCATGGAAATCAAGGTCTGGCGAGGGTGGCCGATAACCACCACGTACATGGATTTTGAGAATGTCGCCATCGTTAATGCGATGCGCGCGGAAAGACGCACCGCTATGCACGGTTCATTGCCTGCCCGGATGGATACAGCGCCCATCAATGAAAATCAAGAATGGGAACCCCCGTCACCGGTGGAACAGGTTGCGCAGGCCAACAATCACACCGTTCCGACGTGGCTCGTATGGGGGATCATTGTGTTCTTTCTCGTGCCCGCGGTGGGGATGGTCATTTTCGGTCATTTTCTCGCCAGGGTGACCCGCATCCCGCCCTTTGTTGTGGCCGCACGCGTTTTCTTTGCCCGGCTGGTCCAGTTTTTTCGCAGGCCTGGGTGGTTTCTGAAAGGACGGCAGGGCCGCTAACCGGAGTTATGTCTTCTTACAGAAGACGCATCGTCGTCATGGTTCGTGAGTTTATGTCGGGTCGGAGCTGCGGCCCTGGAAAGTGTTTAGTCATAGTTTCAACCCAATGATAATGCCCCAAAGAAGACCATTCGCTGCCGCCGCGAGTATGTCCAGAGTATCATGGGATAATACCAGATAGGCAGCACTGCCACAGAGCACCGCACCGGCGACCCCGTAAGCCGTCAAGTCACGCAACTCTTTGGCGCCAGGAGTGAACGACCAATTCCATATTCTGCGCGCTATGGACCAGAGGTATTGGATCAGGCCGCAGCGCATGCGCAGATCCCTCCATAAGGGACGTTAGATATCCAGCATCTCCCCATATTCAGTGGGAAAGTTCCACAACGGCGCTCGCGATAAAAACACTCCACATGCCTAGTCTGAGCGTAATGACCCGAAAGGTATCATAAGCTGATCGTAGCCTTCTGGACAGGAGGATGTCACCTTTTCTCCGTTGAAGCCACCTCGGCACCTGCATGCCTGTGATCGCCGCTGTCACGGTGCCGCATCCGGCGCCCGCCGATCTACATCAACCACCTTGTTCAACCGGTCAGGATTAGTATACCATGATCGATGGTTGGTAAATTTAGTGTATACGGTCAGCCAGGTATGACATGGTAATAAAAATTAATGTTGGTGATATTAGTGGAGGCGTTACCGGGCTGGACAAATCAGAGTAAGGGCACGAATCAAACAGTGAGGATATGACCATGGATATATTCAGCCTTCCACATTTGATTATTTTGTTGTTGATTGTCATGGCACTTTTCGGGACATCAAAAATAAAGAATATAGGAGGAGATCTAGGCTCCGCCATAAAAAGTTTCCGGCAGGCGATGAAGGATGAAGAACAGCAGCAGGGATCGCCAAAAACCGCCGGACCCATGCCTAAGGCAATCGAGCACGGCGCAGATGCAGAGACAGGAGAAACCATCGCAAAAAGTCTTCATAGCAAATCATGACATAGTAGCTAAACGGTATAATTCACCATGTGGGTGATCAGCGCAAGATACGGAGTCACGCATGCGCAGGGGGGCGTCCATACGAATTGGGCACAGTGTCGGCAAGCCTCGCCCAAGCGCTCGCAAAACATTCTCGGAGAGCGTTTTGTCAGCGATGCGTCTGCCAAGGGTACGCATGGCGTGCTTCCTCCGGCAGTTGAGGATGGATTCTGTTGCTTTTTAGTAAACAAGCGGTGACACTTCATGCGCTAACACTACCGCCTCGGTAAAGGCGGCTGGGCGGGCACCCGGGCTGATAACGGGCCGCCTGCTGAAACCGGACCGGGCGCCCGGTCCGGTTATAGATTACCCACGGAATAAGCCATGGAAAATGAAAAATTAGTCGTGAACCATACTGAGTCTGCTGATGAACGGATAACCCAACACAGTTGGAAAGATATACTGGAACCGCCGGCAAAAGGTAAAAACAAGGCGCGATATTTTATTACCCCGGTCATTATCGGACTTATCGTTGGGATACTATCTTTAGTTTTTATTGACATAATGGACTTTTTTACACGATGGTCTTTGGGTATCGTTGCGCATTTCATCCCGCCGCGCTCGTCCGGTTTTGGTGGTGGCGGAGCCCAGGCGCCCTATACCTCCGCTCCAGGCTATCCTTTCATGATTCCTCTGGTCGAAGGAATGGCCGGGTTCATTTCCGGAATACTGTCCTATTTTATGATTAAAAAGCCGGGGAGCCTTGGTGCTAACAAAGCGATTCGCGCTTACCACGAAAATCCGGAATCCCTCACTTTAAAGGAGGCGTTTACCACGCTTTTTACGTCAGCTATGGTTCTTGGTTCTGGCGGGCCTTCTGGCCGCGAGGGCGCGGTAAGCATGGTGGGCGGCAGCGTCGGCGTATTCATTGCCAAGCTGCTCCGGCAAAAACCCCACGAAGTGCGCGAAGCTTTGGCCATAGGGGTCGGCGCCGGGCTGGGAGCGATGTTTAAGGCGCCTCTCGCGGGGGCAATTGCTAGTAGTGAGATATTTTTCAAGCACGATTTCGATATCGAAACGATCATCCCCGCGTTTGCCGCATCAGCCGCAGCTTACCTGGTGGTAGCCACCAAGGTAGGATTTTCGCCGCTGTTCCGCATAGGTGTTTTGCCAGTACACAGCTTTGAGTTGAGATATATTCTGTGGTTTTCCATTTTTGGTATTTTTTCCGGTCTGATTGCCCGCTTTCTGTTGTGGGTGTTTTATTATATTTCTGATTTGTTCAAGAAGCTGAAACAGCCGATC
>JAKBXD010000178.1 GCA_021840785.1 Pseudomonadota bacterium | reverse complement strand
GATTTCGCACCCCAAAAGCCATAAAGATCATGCTTTATCATAAGCTTGGCGCGTTACCAGAGCCGGAGCTCACCCACAGATTCTGCTGAGGAACCGGAAACACAATGTCTCAGGTAACCCTTAAAGGCAGCTGTTTATGTGGTGCCGTGAAATACGAGGTGACGGGTGATCCGCGGCGTTTCTATCACTGTCACTGTTCACGATGTAGGAAGTCTTCGGGAACGGGACATGCATCCAATGTGCTGATGACAAAGGCAACACTCGTGTTCACTCATGGAGAGCCACTACTTAAACACTTCAAACTGCCGGGTGCTGAGCGGTTTTCCAGGCAATTCTGCACGGAATGTGGTAGCCCGGTTGCGCGCGTTGTCCCCCAATTGAACGCCGTAGTGATCCCTGCCGGCTCATTGGATGACTATATCCCCATCAAACCCCAAGGGCGCATATACTGGGATTCGCGTACGGATTGGACGTGTGACAGTGATGCGTTACCGCGATTCCCTGAAGGCCCTCCTGACCTGCTTCCAGCGACCGTTTAGGGAGGCCGGTAGGGGGCGACCGAGGCTGACCATTCAACGGAATCGGCTTTGGCCGAACTCCGTTGGCCGAACTCCGGTAGTTCGTGGTGCCATGACTGAACATCCGCCTCTGGCCGATAACACTCGTCCCGAAGCCGCACAGGAAGGTCCTCTATCGCTGCCATGCCGTCGTTGGGCACTAATGGTCGGCAGCAGACTGATTGCGGTCATTCAGCAGCAGAAAAATTCTAGCTTTTGGGATCGATGTTATACATCTGGCTCCTTTCTTGAGGGTGTCCTTGCCGATCATTAAGATTGACTTCCAATAAGATTGGCTTCCAATAAGATTGGCTTCCAATAAGATTGGCTTCCAATTGTCGTCGGTCCTTGAGTGCTTGAACTCCGCTGTGATTTGCGTTGCGTCAAATATGCGCCGGTCATATACCGTCCAGCGGAGGCTGAAAGCAGTGATCCAGTTTTCAATGGTGATGGGCGGGGTGACGTTTCCCTTGAGCCAGACACTCAGTCGAAACCGACAACTAGACAATACGATCCGAAAACATAGTACCATTGGTCTTATCTACCCATTATCCTACTGCGCTGGAGTCACGTTTGGCCCCGTCCCACTCCACGAACACTTTCTGAGATCACGCTATGCGCATAGACCGCATGGATCATATTGTCCTGACCGTGGCGGATATATCCGTTACGATCGCCTTCTATTCACGGGTACTGGGCATGCAGGAAATTACCTTTGGTAACCAACGGAAGGCATTGGCCTTTGGTCAGCAAAAAATCAATCTGCATTCGGCAGGGTGTCCCCTCGCTCCGCATGCGGCCAGTCCCACTCCCGGGTCGGCGGATTTGTGCTTCATCGTGGCCGGTGGTATCCAAGAAGTGCTCGCCCATCTGCAGATCTGCGGAGTCGCCCTGGAAGCCGGTCCGGTGCCACGCACTGGAGCCACGGGGCCGATCATTTCTGTCTACTTTCGGGATCCCGATGGCAATTTGCTGGAGGTGGCCACTTATGATCACTCGGGCCATGGGTCATGACCGATAATCCTCGCGTCGCGCTGGTCACCGGCGCCACCTCCGGCATTGGTCTGGCTATTGCGCAACGTTTGACGCAGGCGGGATATTGGGTGGCCCTGCATTCCCGCGTTTCCTCCGCTGCGGGTCTACAAGCGGTAGCAACGCTGGCGGGTGCCCACTATTTTCAGGGAGATCTGCTCGATGAAGATGCGCGTAAGGATTTGATCACCCAGGTGTATACGCACTACGGTCGGCTTGATGTGATGGTCAATAGTAAGCGATCGGGGAACTACAGGCTTGCTTAATTGACGGCTTCGTTTTTGATTTTAGGAAGAGGCACTGACAACACCATCGGTACCTGGTCTGGCAGGATAGCCCCCGGCAGCAGCGCCTCCAGGTCTTCGAGGGTCTGGGCCTTGGGGAGGTCGGTGAAGATCTTGCGCAGATAGGCGTAAGGCTCAAGGCCGTTTGCCTTTGATGTTTCGATCAAGGAATAGAGATTGGCGGAGGCCTTCACACCCGCGACGGAGTCCGAAAAAAGCCAATTACGCCGTCCTACGCAAAAAGGTCTCAACGCGTTCTCGGTTTTATTATTATCGATTTCTAAACGCCCATCTTGAAGATACACAAGGAGCTTCTCCCATTCGTTATGGAGATAGCCCAAGGCCTTGCCGAGAGCTGTCTGCGGCGGCACTTGCGGGAGACAGGCATCCAACCACTCGCGTAACGCCTTCCATAAGGGTTGTGCGTGCGCGAGGCGATACGCATAGCGATCGTCAGGCGTGGCTTCGCGCACGGTCTTCTCGATCCGGTAAAGCTTTTGAATCTGACGCAAGCCCTCGTCGGCCAAGCCGGACTTATGGTGTTTCCCCTGCGCCTTCACGGCCTCGTCAAATTTCCGTCTCGCGTGGGCAGCACAACCCGCATGCGTGAGCTTCTGGGCCTTCACCACGGCGTTATAGGCATCATAGCCATCCGTTTGGAGAACTCCCTTGAAGCCCTCGAGCAGCCGCAACGGAACCGTCGCCCCGCGACCGGGGTCATAGTCAAAGAGGATGATCGGGGTCTCGGGCGGCCCGCCGCGCTGGACCCATAAGTAGGATTTCGATTGCGTGGTCTTACCAGGTTCTTTCAAGACCTGCACCGTGGTCTCATCCATCTGCAGGATGTCATAGCCTAAGAGTCGGTCACGCATCAAATTGATCAGCGGTTGAATCAGGATGCCCGCTTTGATCATCCAGGCCGCCAAGGTGGCCCGGGGGAGTTCGACCCCGATCCGCTGCAAGATGGTCTCCTGGCGGTAAAGCGGCAAGGCATCCTGATACTTGGAGACCGCCACGTGGGCGAGTAGTCCGGGACTGGCCATGCTCTTCGGGATGGGCTGGTGGGGGAGCGGCACGATCTTCACGCCCCCCTCACAGGAACAGCCATATTTCTCGCGGATATGCCGAAGTACCTGGATCGTGGCCGGAACGATATCCAACTGCTCGCTCACCTCTTCCCCGATAACGGTCATAACCCGACCATCATGGGGGCAGAGGCGTTCGCTCTCGGGAAGGGTATGGCGAATCACCACCCGGGGGAGGGATGCCGGCAAGGGCTTGCGGCCGGGCTTGCCTTTCTGGCGGGTGTGTTCGGCAATAACCGTGGCGGGGAGCGGCTCTTCGTCCTCTACGGGATGCGCGGCACTCTCCATCTCGGCCTCATTGAAGAGCTTCAGCTGATCGGCGGAAAGCTTCTCGCTACGCGCGGCATAACGATGGGCCAAGGCCAAGTTCAGCTTCTCTTGCAGGAGCTCGGCACGCCTCTCCGCGTGGTGAACGCGCTGGGTCAGCGCCAGAATCATGTGATCCCGTTCGATGATCTGCGTGCCTTGTTCGGTGATCTGCGCCTCTTGCAAGGCGATCCGCACCTCCTTCTCGACCAGCGACGCCTTCAGCGTCTGGGGGTGATTCACGAAGGATGGCGGCTTCACTTTCATAGCAACCATTCTACCAAAACCGAAGGAATAATGCATCAAGAAACACGGGCATAATGCAAAGATTTATGGGGTCTTAGGGCAGTAATATCATAGCCCGCCAACAGCCAGTGCAGCTGGTCTGCACTGAGTGTCATGACGGTCTGTGGCCAGCGCTTGGGCCACACAAAGCGGGCCTCTTCCAAGCGCTTCATCCACAGCGCAAAGCCGGTCTGATCCCAATACAGAATCTTCACTTTATCGTGGTATTTATTTCCGAACAGAAAGAGCGCGCCCGATAAGGGCGACAGGGCCATCTCGGCCTCGACCCGAGCCGCTAAACCATTGATGCCCACCCGGAAGTCGATGGGTTCGCGGTGGAGATAGACTGAGACGGGATCAATGAACATGCGCATGCTAACCCCCCAGGCTGCGGAGGAGCTCGGCCACCCAGAGAGGCGACACTGTAGCGGGCAGATGCACCGTGGCCTCTTTGATCACCAGACGCATCCCCGCGGGCGGGGTCGCCGCCACGGTGACCGGGACAAAGGCCTTCAAGGCGCGGGGGACAGGCGTCTTTCCCAAGGCCCGGTTCTTGTGGGTGTAGAAGCTCGAAAGGCCAATCCCGTGGGCCTTGCAGAAGGCCCTGATCGATTGGCCGCTCTCTTGGTAGTCCGCCAGAATCTGGTCCCATTGGGCCACTGACCGCATCACGGCTGCAGGCTTTTGATCCATGTCCTTCTCCTCGTTGATCACACAGAGGCGAGGATAGGGAGCTTAAGGGGATTGGGGAAGAATGGGGTTTACCAGTCGCTTAGTACGCCAGGCCAAGCTGGCACTGAATAGCGGGTGCAAGTCCCGCACGGAGCAAGGGTGAGCCGCCCACTCCGGCCCCAAGCTATGCGCGGTCCTGGGTAACCAGGGACGTGAAGTGTTA